>NZ_CP114285.2:3316668-3618183 GCF_027111255.2 Flavobacterium flavigenum
ATAATTAATTCTCCGGCAGATTCCTCAAAAACAGTTTATGCCACAAATAAATGTATCGAGATGATGGAAAACCATTATTTTAATGACAAAACCTGGGCAAATTTTGGAGATCAGGGAGTAGGTTTTCCATTGAAAAAATATCATTTTCAGACTTTGAATGTTAATGAAGAAACTCCCATTACAAATACTCAAATGACAGTAAAAGCTTTTTCCTTAAGTCATGTCAATCCATATGAAAGCACTGCTTTTTTGATAAAAAATGGAAACGACTATGCTTTGTATCTTGGTGATACTGGTCCGGATGCAGTAGAGAAAAGCAATAATTTACAGGTGTTATGGAAAGCAATTACTCCATTAATCAGGAGTAAACAATTAAAAGGCATTTTTATAGAAGTTTCTTTCCCAAATGAGCAGCCGGATCAGTTTTTATTTGGGCATTTGACTCCGAAATATTTGATGGATGAACTTCGTGAACTAGAGAAACTGGCGGGTAAAAATTCTTTAAACGGATTTAAAATAGTAATTACACATCTGAAACCGCCTGCGAAGAATATTATAAAAATTAAAGAGCAATTGAAGATCCAAAATAATTTAGGATTGAAATTTATTTTTCCAGAGCAGGGAAAAAGTTTCGAATTGTAATAAATAAAAGCATACAAAAACCGGTAACTTACTTTTTTAGTATGTTACCGGTTTTTATATTTTTGAACTTAGAATATTTTTACAAATCAAATCCTAAATTCACGCCTAGTTTGGTGGCAATGATTTTAGTGATTCTTTGCTTTAATTCCGGTATTTTGATGCTTTCGATCACGGCATTTGAGAATGCGTACATCAATAAAGCTTTAGCTTCTTTTTTAGGGATTCCGCGGGACTGCATGTAGAACATTGCTGTTTCGTCCAGCTGTCCAACTGTACATCCGTGAGAACATTTTACGTCATCGGCAAAGATTTCCAGTTGAGGTTTTGCATTAATTGTAGCTTTGTCGCTTAATAAAATATTATTGCTCTTTTGGAAAGCATTGGTTTTTTGAGCTTCCTTGTCAACTAAAATTTTCCCATTGAAAACTCCAGTTGAACGATCAGAGAAAATTCCTTTATAATCCTGAAAACTTTCGCAATTTGGCTGTGCATGGTTTACCAACGTATAATGATCGACGTGCTGTTTGTCATTTAGAATTGAAATTCCGTTAAGCGTACTGGTTAATCTTTCGCCAAAATGGTAAAAGTTTAGATTGTTACGCGTAATGTTTCCTCCAAATGAGAAAGTGTGAACGTAAGCGTGACTTTCCTGCTGTTGAGAAACGTAAGTGTTATCAACTAAATTTGCTTCGCTATTGTCGTTTTGAATTTTATAATAATCGACAATGGCACGTTTTTGAGCGAAAATCTCCGTAACAGAATTCGTTAAAACCGGATTTTCATTCAGGCTTTGGTGACGTTCAATAATCTGAACATGTGAATTTTCACCCACAATAACAAGGTTTCTTGGCTGCACCATTAACGCAGTTTCATTTCCAGTTGAAAAATACATGATTTCAATTGGTTTATCAGCTACTTTTTTCTTTGGAATATTGATAAAAGCACCTTCAATTGCAAAAGCAGTGTTCAATGAAGTTAAACTGTCATCTTTGCTTGCAATTTGGTTAAAATACGTATCAATAACCATTTTGTATTTAGGCTTAGTCAATGCCGAAGACATCAGACAAACATCGATTCCGTCGTGGGTTGTAGAGGATAAATGCGAACTGAAAATACCATCAATAAAAACTAATTTATAAGTGTCAATTTCGTGTAAAAAGTATTTTTTTACCTGATTGAATTCGATTGCATTTTCCTGCTTTGGAAAAACCGTAAAGTCATTTTTTAAGATGGCATTTAGCGATGTATATTTCCACGCTTCTTCTTTTTTGGTTGGGAAACCTTTATTTTCGAAGTTTTTTATAGCATTTGTACGTATGTCATGCAAGTCTGAATGCACATCAACACGCTCTTCAAAAGCCATAAAAGACGATACTAATTTTTCTTTTAAATCCATTTCTTTAGTTATAAGTTATGAGTTATAAGTTATGAGTTTGGTAAACTGTAAACTGTAACTGTAAACTAGTTTTCTGCCTTGATCCAGTCGTATCCTTTTTCTTCTAATTCGTAAGCCAATTCTTTCCCTCCTGATTTTACGATTCTTCCGTTGTAAAGAACGTGAACGAAATCCGGAACGATATAATCTAACAAACGTTGGTAGTGTGTAATTACTATAATTGCGTTTTTGTCGCTTTTTAATTTGTTTACACCATTAGCCACAATTCTTAAGGCATCGATATCAAGGCCAGAATCGGTTTCGTCAAGGATAGCTAATTTTGGCTCTAACATTGCCATTTGGAAAATCTCGTTTCTTTTTTTCTCTCCTCCGGAAAAACCTTCATTTAAAGAACGAGATAAAAATTTACGGTCGATTTCTAACAATTCAGATTTCTCACGAATCACTTTCAACATTTCGTTTGCAGGCATTTCTTCCTGACCGTTTGCTTTACGAGTTTCATTAATGGCAGTTTTCATAAAGTTAGTTACACTAACTCCAGGAATTTCTACCGGATATTGAAAAGAAAGGAAAACACCTTTATGTGCTCTTTCTTCTGGAGCTAAATCAGCCAGGTCTTCTCCGTCAAGAATTACCTCTCCGTCTGTAACTTCATAATTTTCGTTTCCTGCAATAACTGCAGAAAGGGTACTTTTTCCAGAACCGTTTGGTCCCATTATCGCGTGAACTTCTCCAGCTTTAACTTCTATATTAATTCCCTTAAGGATTTCTTTATCACCAATTCCGGCGTGAAGGTTTTTTATTGATAACATCTTTTCTTTGTTTAAAGTTTCAAGTTTCAAGTTTTCAGTTCGGCTGAAAACGAAACTTTGAAAAATCTTTTTATTTTAAATTGATATAAAATTCTTTTTATAATGGTTATAAAGAGCAAAGTTTCGGATTCAAAAACTTGAAACCTGAAACCTGAGACTTTTCTAACCCACAGATCCTTCTAAAGAAATCTCTAATAATTTTTGAGCTTCAACAGCAAATTCCATTGGGAGCTTGTTCAAGACATCTTTACTGAAACCGTTTACAATTAAGGCAATCGCTTTTTCAGTCGGAATACCTCTTTGGTTGCAATAAAAAACCTGATCTTCTCCAATTTTACTTGTAGTGGCTTCGTGCTCGATTTTTGCTGATGGATTTTTACTTTCGATGTAAGGGAAAGTATGCGCACCACAATTGTTACCCATTAATAACGAGTCACACTGAGAAAAGTTTCTTGCATTTTCTGCTCTTGGTGAGATTTGCACTAAACCACGGTAGCTGTTTTGCGATTTTCCAGCAGAAATACCTTTAGAAATAATAGTCGATTTAGTGTTTTTTCCTAAATGGATCATTTTTGTTCCGGTATCAGCCTGTTGGTAATTATTGGTAACGGCGATAGAATAAAACTCGCCAACCGAATTATCTCCTTTCAATACACAAGAAGGATATTTCCAGGTTACAGCAGAACCTGTTTCAACCTGCGTCCAGGAAATTTTAGCGTTTGTTTCGCATAAACCTCTTTTGGTTACGAAGTTGTAAACTCCACCTTTTCCTTCTTTGTTTCCAGGAAACCAGTTTTGAACAGTCGAATATTTAATTTCAGCATCGTCCAAAGCGATTAATTCAACTACAGCAGCGTGTAATTGGTTTTCGTCACGGCTTGGAGCAGTACATCCTTCAAGATAAGAAACGTAACTTCCTTCGTCAGCAATAACTAAAGTTCTTTCAAATTGTCCTGTTCCTGCCTGGTTAATTCTGAAATAAGTTGAAAGTTCCATAGGACAACGAACGCCTTTTGGAATATAACAGAAACTTCCGTCAGAGAAAACCGCTGAGTTTAAAGCGGCGTAAAAGTTATCTTTCTGAGGAACAACAGTTCCCAGATATTTTTTAACTAATTCCGGATGTTCTTTAATCGCTTCAGAAATCGGACAGAAAATAATCCCTTTTTCTCCAAGTGTTTTTTTGAAAGTTGTTGCAACAGAAACAGAATCGACAACAATATCCATAGCGACATTGTTCATCATTTTTTGTTCGTCAACAGAGATTCCTAACTTTTTGTACATTTCTAAAAGCTCAGGATCTACATCGTCCAGGGTTTTATTTGGATCTACCGCTTTTGGAGCTGAATAATATGAAATGGCCTGAAAATCTGGTTTTTCGTAGTTTACGTTTGCCCATTCCGGCTCAATCATTTCTTTCCAGACACGAAAAGCTTCAATGCGCCATTCGGTCATCCACTCTGGTTCTTCTTTTTTAAGAGAAATAGCTCTTACAATTTCTTCGTTTAGACCAATAGGAAATGTTTCAGATTCTATATTGGTATAAAATCCGTACTCATATTCTTTGGTTTCCAGTTCGATTTTTAAATCGTCTTCGGTGTATTTGCTCATTGTTTTTTTATTGAAAGATTTCAAAATAGAAGGATTTAAATATTTAAAACCACTTCTGTAATTAAATCTTTAAATTTTGCAATTGTTTAATTGTTTATAGCGAAAATGATTCACCGCATCCGCAGGTTCTGCTTGCGTTTGGGTTGTTGAAAACAAATCCTTTTCCGTTTAATCCGCCAGAGAATTCTAAAATTGTTCCGGCTAAATAAAGAAATGATTTTTTTTCAACGGCTATTTGTATGTCGTTGTCTACGAATATTTTATCGTCATCTCCTTTGGTTTTGTCGAATTTTAAATCATAAGACAAACCAGAGCATCCACCGCTTTTTACTCCTACACGTACATAGTCATGTGCGGCATCAAAACCATCATCAGTCATCAGGTCGATGATTTTCTTTTTGGCTGTATCAGAAACTTTTATCATTTTTTATAGTATTTATCTTTTTCAACATTCCTTTTAAAAATAGTAATGAAATTATTACAATTAAAGTACTGTATGTCAATGTTGAAATGAAATTATCTGCAAAGATACGACTTAAAAACCTTTTTCCATAACGGTTCACATTATTATAACAAATGTTAAAATAGATATAAGTTATTTAATAAACAGGATTACACAGAATAAAAGGGGGTTATGGTTTTTTAGTTGAAATTTTAGCATAAGGAAATCCAATTTCCTAGCTTTGTTTCTAATATTGATTTTTTATTATGAAACTTTATCCAATAGAATCAGGAAATTTTAAATTAGACGGAGGCGCCATGTTTGGCGTTGTGCCAAAAACAATCTGGAATAAAACCAACCCCGCAGATGCCAATAACCTAATTGATATTGCCGCACGCTGCCTGCTGATCGAAGATGGAAACCGCCTGATTTTAATTGATACCGGAATGGGTGATAAGCAATCAGACAAATTCTTTGGCTATTATTCGCTTTGGGGTTCACATTCTTTGGATAATTCTTTAGCAAAATATGGTTTTCACAGAGATGATATTACCGATGTTTTTATGACGCACCTTCATTTTGATCATTGTGGCGGAAGTGTTCAATGGAATGCGGATAAAACAGGATATGAACCTGCATTTAAAAATGCAAAATTTTGGACAAACGAAAATCATTGGGAATGGGCAATACAGCCAAATGCCCGTGAGAAAGCTTCTTTCTTACCAGAAAATATTTTACCAATGCAGGAAAGTGGTCAGTTACATTTTGTGAAAAGACCAAATGCCGATTTTGGCTTTTCGGAAGAATTAGGTTTTGATATTTACTATGTTGATGGTCACACCGAAAAACAAATGATTCCACATATACAATACAAGCATAAAACTATAGTTTTTTGTGCCGATTTATTGGCTACAGCAGGACACATTCCGCTCCCGTATGTTATGGGATATGATACAAGGCCTTTATTGACGATGCCGGAAAAATCAAAATTGCTAACTGCTGCGGCTGACAAAAATTATTATTTGTTTTTAGAACACGATGCCCATAACCAGATTATTACAGTAGAACATACTGAAAAAGGAGTTCGGTTAAAAGAAATTTTTACCTGTGAGGATATCTTATAAACATTAAAACCATATTTCAGTCATTAGAAATATGGTTTTAATTTTATAATGAGTTTGTGTTTTATTGGACTAGAATTTTTTTAACAATAGTTGCTCCTTCGTTTTCTAAATAAATGTAATAAATACCATTTTGTAATCCTGCTAAATTAATATTGTTATTAGTGTCGTTTTTAGTAAACTTAGTTGTTGTAATTAGTTTTCCAAATGCATCATATACATTTGCTTTTTCAAGAGTACTATTGTCAATGTGTAGTTCTCCTTTTACAGGGTTGGGATAAACAGCTATTTTTTTAAAACCTGCTTCTGATAGTCCTAAAGTAGGACAAGTTAAATTATATGTTGATGCAGCGTCTTTACTAGTCCAGTTAGTATTTGAATAGGTAACATCATCTACCTGAATACAACTTAAATTAGCATTTGAAGTAAAATTTATATTTGTTAAAACAGTATTCTTTCCGTTTTTTAAATTAAGACTTGTTAATTGGTTAGAATAACAATGTAAAGTTTCCAAAGCGATGTTTTTAGAAAGGTCTAATGCTGTTAATGAGTTAGAATGACAATCTAAACTTTTCAAAGCAATGTTTTTAGAAAGATCTAATGTTGTCAATGAGCCTGAATGACAAGATAAATTTTGTAAAGCAGTATTCATAGACAAATCTAATGTTGTCAATGGGTTATAAAAGCATTGTAAAAACAGCAAAGCGGTATTATTAGAAAGATCTAATGATGTTAACGGATTTGATGAGCAGGTTAACTGTGTTAACGCGGTATTTTTAGAGGTATTTAATGCAGTTAATTGATTATAATCGCAAGTTAAAGTTTTTAAAGCGGTATTTTCAGAAACATCCAATGTTGTTAATTTATTATTATCGCAATGTAAATTTTTCAAATCCTTATTCTTAGAAATATTTAATGTTGTCAATAAGTTAAAACTACAACCTAAATCTGTTAAAGCGAAATTATTAGAAAGATCCAATGTTGTCAGTGAGTTCGATTGAAAATCTAAATTCTCCAAAGCGGTGTTATTAGATAGGTCTAATGATGTTAATTGGTTTGATCTGCAATATAAAAATTTCAAAGCTGTATTCATAGACAGGTCCAATGCCGTTAACGTGTTATAGTGGCAATACAAATATTGCAAAGCGATATTTTTGGAGAGATCTAATGTGGCTAATGGATTATTGTTACAAATTAAAATTTTTAAAGACACAAAATTCTGAATCCCTGTTAAGTCAACAATAGAACTATTTGAAATATCAATGGAAGTTAATTTATCAATACTACTAGTCAGTACCTGATTATCAGGTGCTCCGGAATCAATTCCAAGGGCAATCAGTTTGTTTTCAAAATTATTATCCGGTATGCTGGTATATTGAGCATAAATAGCAAAATTTGCGAATAATAGTAATGTGAGTAATTTTGTTTTCATAGGTTAAAATATTATTTTTAAGGACATGCAAATATATTTAACACAGCGTATTTTCCTAATAATTTTTTAATATAAATTTTTGTTCAAAATAATTTTGGAAAAAAATAGATTCTTTAAAAGAACGTCCTGTTTTCATTCATTAGAAAATGGTATAATTTAGTTTTAATGAGGTTCAATTAACCATTATTGTTTTTTAGCAGTACATATCCTGATTATATAGGTATTTTCTTTTAGGATAAAATTTCATAACACAGTGTTAACAGTTAGTTTTTTGTAACAAAATATCATAATTTAGTCCCATCTTTAACTTTTACATTATAATAGGTAAATGAATACTATAAAACCACTTAATTTATCTGCTTTTGCATTACTTGTTTTAGCAGGCTGCAGCGCCACTTTGCAGGCGCAGGTTTCAGCTCCAAAAGAATTTATAACTGCTCCAGCAGCTGTTGTTAAAAAAGCACCGGTTACTGAAAATGAATTGAAAAGATGGAGTCATCTTGATTTAATCAAAGATTCAATTCCTGGAATGAGTGTTGACAAGGCTTATGCTGAATTACTAAAGGGAAAAACAGGTAAAAAAGTAATTGTTGGGGTTGTGGACTCCGGAGTTGATATCGAACATGAAGATTTAAAAGGAGTAATCTGGAAAAATCCAAAGGAAATTCCGGGCAATGGAATCGATGATGATAAAAATGGTTACATTGATGATATTAACGGCTGGAATTTTCTAGGGGATGCTGTCAACGAAAACCTTGAAATGACCCGTATCGTTAAAAAAGGAGATGATGGTTCTGAACAATATAAACAGGCTTTAGCGCAATACACAGAAAAATACGAAAAAGCATTAAAAGATAAAGAGCAAGTAGATTTTTTACTGGATGTTCACAAAACCATACAAACAGCTTTAAATAAAAAAGAATACAAAAGCGAAGATTTAAAATTAATTACTTCTACTGATCCAAAGGTGGCCAGAAGCAAAATGGTAATGACACAGATTTTTACCAATGCCGGGCCAACATTTAATCCGGAAACTGAATTGGAAGATTACAGAGAACATGTTTATAACGAATTGGATTTCAATTTAAATAAAGATTTCGATGGAAGAAAAGTTTTAGGTGATAATGCAGAAGACATTAAAAGTACTAAATACGGGAACAATATTGTATTTGGCCCGGATAAAGAAAAAGCATTACATGGAACCCATGTTGCGGGGATTATTGCACAGGTTCGAGGTAATAATTTAGGCGGAGACGGAGTTGCAGACAATGTTGAAATTCTGACTGTAAGAGCAGTTCCTGATGGAGACGAATACGATAAAGATATTGCTTTGGCAATTCGTTATGCGGTTGATAATGGTGCAAAAGTAATTAACGGAAGTTTCGGAAAAAGCTTCTCACCACATAAACAATGGGTGTATGACGCCATTAAATATGCAGCAAAAAAAGATGTATTGATTGTTCATGCAGCTGGTAATGATGGTTATAATATTGATGAAAAGCAAAACATTAATTATCCAAACGATTCTGAAGATAATGTGAAAGAATTTGCAGACAATGTAATTACAATTGGAGCTATTAATAAATCGTATGGTCAAAATGTAGTAGCCGGGTTTTCTAATTTTGGAAAATTAAATGTAGATGTTTTTGCTCCTGGTGAAGAAATTTACGCAACTATTCCAAACAATAAGTACAAATATTTGCAGGGAACTTCAATGGCATCTCCAAATGCTGCGGGTGTCGCTGCTCTAATTCGTTCCTATTATCCAAAGCTAAAAGCGGCTCAGGTTAAAAAGATTTTAATGGAATCCGGAGTGGCTCTTCCTGAAAAAGTGGTTTTAGGTGAAGAAAAACCAGAAGCAGTATCTGCTACAGAGTCATCAAAAACGGCTAAAATGGTTAATGCTTATAACGCTTTATTGATGGCTGAGAAAATGTCAAAAAAATAAATTTTATCGTTTTTAATAATCAAACTACAAGTTTACAAGATCACTTTTGTAAACTTGTAGTTTTTTAAATAATATCGTAATGAAAAAAATTGTCCTTCTTTCTTTTTTGAGTTTTGGTTTAAACGCAGCTTTTGCACAAAACACCTCATACTGGCAGCAGCATGCAGATTATAAAATGGAGGTTTCGATGGATGTAAAAAACTATCAGTATAAAGGAAAACAGGAATTGGTTTATACGAACAATTCTGCAGATACTTTGCGAAAAGTATTTTATCATCTGTTTCCAAATGCTTTTCAGCCTGGAAGTGAAATGGACGCCCGTTTGCATTTTATAAAAGATCCGGATGGGAGAATGGTAACAAAAACAAAAGGAGCTGATGGAAAAGACATAAAGCAAAGCCGAATAGAAAATCTGAAACCAAATGAAATTGGTTATTTAAAAATCACAAACTTCAAACAGGATGGTGCTGATGCTCAAACAAGAGTTTCGGGAACAATCTTAGAAGTAACTTTGGCAAAACCAATTTTACCGAATTCTAAATCGACTTTTACGTTAGATTTTGACGGACAGGTTCCGGTACAGGTTCGTCGTTCGGGAAGAAATAATTCTGAAGGAGTAGAGCTTTCCATGTCGCAATGGTATCCAAAATTAGCCGAATTTGATTTTGAAGGATGGCATGCTGATCCTTACATCGCAAGGGAATTTCACGGTGTTTGGGGTAATTTTGATGTGAAAATCACCATTGACAAAGACTACACCATTGGAGGTTCAGGATACTTACAGGATAAAAATACAATTGGTCACGGTTACGAAGATGAAGGAGTAAAAGTCGTTTATCCTAAAAAAACAAAAACATTGACGTGGCATTTTATCGCGCCAAATGTTCATGATTTTACCTGGGCGGCTGACAAAGACTACACGCATGATATTGTAAAAGGGCCAAACGATGTCGATTTGCATTTCTTTTACAAAAACAATCCAAAAACTACTGAAAACTGGAAACAATTGGAGCCTTTAATGGTGAAGGTAATGGATTATTACAATCAAAAAGTAGGAACTTATCCGTACAAACAATACTCCTTTATTCAGGGTGGAGACGGCGGAATGGAATATGCCATGTGTACACTGATGTTGGGAAACGGAACTCTTGAGGGAATTTTAGGAACGGCAACTCACGAATTAGGGCATTCCTGGTTCCAGCATATTCTGGCTTCAAATGAGTCAAAGCATCCCTGGATGGATGAAGGTTTTACAACCTATATCGAAGACAGTGCTTTGAATGAATTAGCTGGAGATAAAAAAGTCTCAAATCCGTTTAAAGGTAATTATGCGGCATATTACAGCTTAGTAAATTCAGGTAAAGAACAGCCTCAGACAACTCATGGTGACCGTTATGACGAAAATAGACCTTACAGTATTTCTTCTTATATTAAAGGAAGTATTTTCCTTTCGCAGTTGGAATATGTTATCGGAAAAGAGAATGTCGACGCTGCTTTAAAAAGATATTTTAATGATTTTAAATTCAAGCACCCAACTCCAAACGATATTAAAAGAACAGCCGAAAGAGTTTCGGGAGCAGAATTAGACTGGTATTTGACAGACTGGGCACAAACAACCAATACAATTGATTACGGAATTAAAGACGTTGCTGATAATTCAGGGAAATCAACAGTTACTTTAGAAAGAATCGGAAGAATGCCAATGCCAATTGATTTAAAAGTGGATTACACAGACGGGACTTCCGAGACATTCTATATTCCATTGCGAATGATGAATTTCATTAAACCAAATCCGAATCCAAACGAAAAAAGAACTGTTTTGGACGACTGGGCTTGGGCACAGCAAAACTATAGTTTTACAATTGACAAAAACAAAGCGTCAATCAAAAAAATCACTATAGATCCAAGTGGATTAATGGCTGATGTGAAAGCTGCCAATAATGTTTTTGAAGTAAAATAATCTTCAAGTTAGAATATAAAAAGTCCCGTTTAGAAATACTAAGCGGGACTTTTATTTTAGGATAAGTCAAGTTAACCCAAATGCTCCAGCATATCTTTCGTCATCGATTCTAAATCAAAACTATGATTCCAGTTCCAGTCTTTTCTGGCATCAGAATCGTCGATACTCGCTGGCCAGCTGTCGGCAATTTTTTGGCGGAAATCGGGATTATAAGTGATTTCAAATTCCGGAATATGTTTTTTAATTTCCGCTGCAATCTCTGTTGGCGTAAAACTCATAGCAGCTAAATTATAAGAAGAGTGTATTTTGATTTCTTCAGCAGGAGCCTTCATAATATTGATCGTAGCATCAATAGCATCATCCATATACATCATTGGCATTTTGGTTTCGGATGATAAAAAGCACTCATATTTTTTATCGGCAATAGCTTTATAGAAAATATCCACAGCATAATCTGTAGTTCCGCCGCCGGGAGGAGTAGACCAGCTAATCAAACCTGGATAACGAATACTGCGAACATCAACTCCGTAAATATTGTGATAGTATTCGCACCATCTTTCACCAGCTTGTTTACTAATTCCGTAAACGGTTGAAGGTTCCATAATCGTATATTGAGGTGTGTTTTCTTTTGGGGTTGTGGGGCCAAAAACAGCAATGCTTGATGGCCAGAATATTTTCTGAATTTTTTTGGCTTTTGCCAGATTCAAAACATGAAATAAAGAGTTCATATTCAAATCCCAGGCAAATGCAGGGTTTTTTTCGGCAGTAGCAGATAAAAGTGCTGCCATTAAATAAATGTCAGTAATATGATGAACTTCTACCAGATGTTCAATTTGATTAAAATCCAAAGCATTAATCACTTCAAACGGACCTGAATTAACCACATCTGTATTTAATTTTCGAATATCAGAAGCAATTACATTATCAGTTCCGTACAGTTTACGAAGTTTCTGAGTCAGCTCTGTCCCAATTTGACCACATGCGCCAATGATTAATATTTTTGGATTCATTTGAATATATTTAAAGAACAAATATAATTTTTTCGCAAATAATCCTGCTTTTTATAATGTTAAATTATGAATTTAATAACAAATAATATTGATTTTTGTTTAATTCATTTCGATACAGCTTTATTAAGCTTAGATAAAATGGTTGCAAATCAAAATTCATAATTGTAAATTTACTTGTAACTTTGTAGCTTAATGTTTTACCACGTTGAAATCGCCATTACCAAAAGTTTACTCAGGCAGCAATAAATGAAGGTGATATCATATAGGGGCATTGAAAATAAATTTAACACATATGAAATACAAAATAGCTCTTGTTCTGCTTTTAGTTTTTATACTGAACTCCTGTCAGGATGAAAATGAAAAACGTCTTGCAGAAAACAAAAAAGAAGCAAAAAAGAAAGAAATCATTTTTAATAATATAAATAAAGAATGGTCATTTATTGACGAACCAATCAATGAAATCTCAGAGAAAAATGCAACCGACTGGAAAGAGTGGGGAGAATTTTTAAAAGAGCTGGGTGGAAAGCCCAGAAAAACGATTGGGGCATTCCAAAAAAAAGCTGCTGCTATTGCAAAAAAGGCAATGGCATTAAACAATAATATTCCTGCACAATTCAATCAGCCTCAAATCAGAAGCCGAATTTCTATTTTGATTACTAAAGTAAAAATGATGGATTTATTCATTCATTTGCAAAAAATTCCGGATGATAAAGTCACTTTTTTAATTGGAGAAATCAATAAAGAATTAGTTTCATTACAAAGACAAATGGATAAAATTGTCGAAAAAAGCAAAATTCCGCAAGAAGAAGGGGAGTCTGATTTTTTAAGAATGTTAGATACTGCCCGGGCGATCCCGAATTCGATGCCACCAATAGATCAAAATTTACCTAAAGTTGAGTAAAAACGCCTTATATACCACCTATGATAATCTGCCAAAAGCTGAGCAGATTGCAACAAGTTTACTGGAAGGGAATCAGATAAAAATGAACATCAGCGGATTGTTAGGATCTGCAGTATCATTTATAATCCGGTCTGTCTTCAAAAAAACCGAACTGCCTTTTTTAATTGTTTTAGACAATAAAGAAGAAGCCGCCTATTATCTAAACGATCTGGAACAAATGATTGGTGAAGAGGATGTATTGTTTTATCCTGCGTCTTTCCGTCGCCCGTATCAGGTTGATGAAACTGATAATGCGAATGTTTTGCTTCGTGCTGAGGTTTTAAATAGAATTAATTCCCGTAAAAAACCAGCTGTAATTGTTACGTATCCGGAAGCACTTTTTGAAAAAGTGGTTACGAGAAGAGAACTCGATAAAAACACTTTAAAAGTAGCTTTGAACGATAAAATTTCGATAGATTTTATCAACGAAGTCTTGTTCGAATACGAATTCAAAAGAGTAGATTTTATTACAGAACCCGGAGAGTTTTCGGTTCGTGGGGGGATTGTCGATGTATTTTCTTTTTCAAACGATCATCCATACAGAATCGAATTTTTTGGAAACGAAGTAGACAGTATCAGAACTTTTGATGTAGAAACGCAATTGTCTGTAGAAACGCATAAAAAAATCACGATTATCCCGAATGTCGAAAACAAACTTTTTCAGGAAAATCGCGAAAGCTTTTTAGATTATATTGCAGAAAAAACCGTTCTTTTCATTCAAAATACTGAAGGACTTTTTAGTCAGTTGGACAAACAATTTGCAAGAGCAGAAGAAGCTTTTGAGAAACTTTCGAAAGAAATAAAACACGCGACGCCAGAGCAATTGTTTTTAAATCAGGCGTCGTTTATAAAAAGATCTTTGGACTTTTCTGTTGTAGAATTGGCTTCAAGACCCGTTTATAAAACGACTAAAAAATTCGAATTTCATATTCAGCCTCAGCCTTCGTTCAACAAACAATTTGATTTATTGCTGAATAATTTAAGCGAAAATCATTTTAACGGATATATCAATTATTTGTTTTGTTCGAATGATACACAGGCAAAACGTTTTCACGATATTTTTGAAAGTTTAGATGAAGCCAATTCAGAAAATATCCGAAAACAATATCACACCATTGTACTGCCTTTATACCAAGGTTTTATTGATGAAGAAAACCAGATTACAGCTTATACAGATCATCAGATTTTTGAGCGTTATCATAAATTCAACATCAAAAACGGTTATTCTAAAAAGCAGAATATTACGTTAAAAGAACTGACGGCACTTTCTGTGGGCGATTACGTAACACATATCGATCACGGAATCGGGAAGTTTGGCGGACTGCAAAAGATTCAGGTCGAAGGAAAAACACAGGAAGCCATAAAACTGGTTTATGCCGATAATGATATTGTGTATGTAAGCATTCACTCGCTTCATAAAATCTCAAAATACAACGGAAAAGACGGAACGCCTCCAAAAATATATAAATTAGGTTCGAACGCCTGGAAGGTTTTAAAACAGAAAACCAAAGCGCGCGTTAAACATATTGCATTCAATTTGATTCAGCTCTATGCAAAGCGCCGTTTAGAAAAAGGTTTTCAGTTTGCGCCAGACAGCTATCTTCAAAACGAATTAGAAAGTTCGTTTATTTATGAAGATACTCCGGATCAAACCAAATCAACGGCAGAAGTAAAAGCAGATATGGAAAGCGATCGCCCAATGGATCGTTTGGTTTGCGGTGACGTTGGTTTCGGAAAAACTGAAGTTGCGATTCGTGCAGCTTTTAAAGCCGTTGACAATAGCAAACAAGTGGCCGTTTTGGTTCCGACTACTATTTTGGCGTATCAGCATTACAGAACTTTTTCGGAACGTTTAAAAGATATGCCCGTTTCAATCGGTTATTTAAACCGATTTAGAACGGCGAAACAAAAAAAGCAAACGCTACAAGATTTAGCCGAAGGAAAACTTGATATTGTTATTGGAACACATCAATTGGTCAATAAAAATGTGGTTTTCAAAGACCTTGGTTTATTGATTGTCGATGAGGAACAGAAGTTTGGAGTAAACGTAAAAGATAAACTAAAAACGATTGCTGCGAATGTTGATACGCTGACATTAACGGCAACGCCTATTCCGAGAACGCTTCAGTTTTCATTGATGGCTGCGCGCGATTTATCGGTGATAACAACGCCTCCGCCAAATCGTTATCCGATTGAAACGAATGTGGTTGGTTTTAATGAAGAAATTATCCGCGATGCAATTTCGTATGAAATTCAGCGAAACGGACAGGTTTTCTTTATCAATAACCGAATCGAAAATATAAAAGAAGTGGCCGGAATGATTCAGCGTCTGGTTCCAAATGCAAGAGTCGGAATTGGTCATGGACAAATGGACGGCGCTAAACTCGAAGAATTGATGTTAGGTTTTATGAACGGCGATTTTGACGTTTTGGTCGCAACCACAATCATCGAAAGCGGATTAGACGTTCCAAATGCCAACACGATTTTCATTAATAATGCGAATAATTTTGGATTGTCAGATCTGCACCAAATGCGTGGTCGAGTAGGTCGAAGCAACAAAAAAGCATTCTGTTACTTCATCTGCCCGCCGTATTCATCCATGACCGAAGATGCCAGAAAACGTATTCAGGCGTTGGAGCAGTTCAGCGAACTCGGAAGCGGTTTCAACATAGCTATGAAAGATCTTGAAATTCGTGGTGCCGGAGATTTATTAGGCGGCGAACAAAGCGGTTTCATTAATGAAATTGGTTTTGATACGTACCAAAAAATCATGAACGAAGCGATTGAAGAATTGAAGGAAAACGAATTCAAAGATTTATATCCTGAGGAAAATGATATTGATACCAAAGAATATGTAAAAGACATTCAAATTGATGCCGATTTTGAGTTATTATTCCCAGATGAGTATATCAATAACGTTTCAGAACGTTTGGTTTTATATAACGAATTGGGCGCTATAAAAGACGAAGCCGGATTACAGGAGTACGAGAAAAAATTAATCGATCGCTTTGGACCATTGCCAAAACCCGCCGTTGCTTTATTGAACAGTATCCGAATAAAATGGATTGCAACAAGGGTCGGAATTGAGAAATTAGTCCTTAAACAAGGCAAAATGATTGGCTATTTTGTATCCGATCAGCAATCAGATTATTATCAATCTGCTAAGTTTAGAAAAGTTTTAAATTTTGTTCAAAAACAAAGCTCACTCTGCAAGATGAAAGAGAAACAAACCGTCAACGGATTACGTTTGCTATTGACTTTTGATAATGTGAAATCAATAAAACGGGCTTTGGAATTAATGGAGCTGTTTGAAGAATAGTTGTTTTTTTAGGAGCAGATAATTTCGTTTCAACAGGCCCTCAGTCCCGCTATTCCTTACAACCTTTTGTGCCGAACCCCGGCACAAAAGGGTTTTCAGTCCTATCGGGGCTAGGTTAGAAGTATATTGATTTTAAGCATTTTGAAAAGTAAACATAAAAGCCCGAATGAAATTTCATTTGGGCTTGCTTTTTTAACAAATTCGTGTAATTGTGAATTTAAAAGTTTTTTGCTTTAAAGTTTATTTTATTGATTGGCTGTAAGATAAATTTTCAAAACAAAAAAAAATCACCCGGGGGAAGGTGATTTAATTGGTCAATTGGTTTTTTGGTTTAGATAGTTCATCATGAACCCAAAATGCTTGCATTTATTCGATGCTGTCTTTTTGTTTTCTGATAATATTTATAGATATGCTGAGTCATTATGATTTATCTTAAGAACTCATGCGTTTCTTTCCTGATATTTAAAACTTGTTTTTGTTTGTAATTTTCAATTCACTTTTACCGGAATGTATTATGTAATTCGTTTCGGTACGGCAAATATATAAAAATATTTTTCGCAATTATTGATATATAAAAAAACTTATTTTATTTTTTTTTATGCTTAAATTTTTAATAATGAAAATAAGTGCCTCGTTTATTGAGATATTTTAAATGTATATGATTCATTTTATTAGTCCCGGAAACGATTTTTATTAGGAATTAAATAAAAAATTGAATTTTCTGAAAAACATTTGACCAATTTTGATAACTCAGATTAGCTGTTCTTCTTTAAATTTGTAGTATGTCTGAAACTCCAGTTTATCGAAAAATAATCCACATCGATATGGATGCTTTTTATGCTTCGGTAGAGCAAATGGATAATCCTGCTTTACTGGGAAAGCCTATTGCAGTTGGAGGCTCAGAGAATAGAGGCGTCGTTTCGGCAGCAAGTTATGAGGCGAGAAAATTTGGTGTCAGAAGTGCTATAAGTGGTGTTTTAGCCAAGAAATATTGTCCCGAAATCATATTTGTCCGGCCTCGTTTTGAACGTTACAAAGAAATTTCATCTAAGATTCATAAAATTTTTCATGAATACACAGATATGGTTGAGCCACTTTCGCTTGATGAAGCGTATCTTGATGTGACCCAAAATAAAAAAGGAAATCCAAGTGCCTCTTTATTAGCTCAGGAAATCAGATTACGAATTTTAAACGAAGTTGGGCTTACAGCTTCTGCAGGCATTTCTATAAATAAATTTGTAGCTAAAATTGCCAGTGACTACAATAAACCCAATGGACAGAAGACGGTAAATCCGGATGAGGTAATTCCGTTTTTAGAAGAATTACCGATCAGAAAATTTTATGGCGTTGGAAAAGTGACGACAGAAAAAATGTATCAGTTGGGTATTTTTACAGGATTAGATTTAAAAAGTAAATCGCTTGAGTTTTTAGAAAAACACTTTGGTAAATCAGGTAAGTTTTATTATTACGTTGTAAGAGGAATACATAATAGTGAAGTAAAACCTTCAAGAAATACTAAATCGGTTGCATCAGAACATACTTTTGATGTCAATCTCACATCCGAAATTTTTATGCTGGAACAGCTCGAAAAAATAGCTGCTTCGTTGGAGAAAAGATTAAAAAGATACAATGTTTCAGGAAAGACGGTCACGCTTAAAATTAAATACAGCGATTTCACGCAACAAACCAGAAGCAAGACTTTACCTTATTTTATTTCTGATAAAAGCTTAATTTTAGAAAGTGTTGAAGAATTATTATATCAGGAACGAATGAAAGATTCTGTTAGATTATTAGGAATTTCTTTGAGCAACCTCAATACAGAGCAAAAAAAAGCAGTAGTTGTACAGTTAAAATTTGCCTTTTAAATGAATATTAATTTAAAAACGGAATATTACAGAGAAATTTGGCTAACTTTATATATAAATTTTTTTTATGAATTCTGTAAATAATTATGGCGTGTTTCTCGAAGAATATGAGGCAAATCTAAATTGCAACTCTGTTCCGATACTTTGCTGGGATTTTCATTATGAATCCATAAATGAACTGAAAACATTTTCTTCCGACTTAAAAAGAATCAAAAACATTTCTGATAAATTTAAATGGGAAATCACGCATTTAGATATTAACGAACGGCTGAAACAAGAAGTTGTGTTGATTACAGATCCGGAACAGAAAATAATTTTTGCTTCTGAAGGAATTACTAAAATGACAGGTTATACCGAGAAAGAAATTTTGGGAAAAGGGCCAAAAATGTTTCAGGGGCCTATGACTTGTCCTTCAGTTTTAAATGAAATTAAAATTGCAATCGAAAAACAAATTCCTTTCGAAAAAACAATTTTAAATTATAAAAAGAATGGTGAAACCTATAATTGTACCATTCATGGTTTTCCTGTTTTTAACCTGAAAGGGAATTTATCACATTTTATAGCTTTTGAAAAAGAAGCAGCATAAAAAAAGCCTTTTTGAATTTCAAAAAGGCTTTTTTTATTATAGGAAAAGAATTAATCTCTGCTTGCAAATTTTGATAATAATCTAAGGAATTCAATGTACAACCAAACTAAGGTAATCATCAATCCCATAGCGCCGTACCATTCCATAAATTTTGGCATTCTTTGCTGTGCACCTTTTTCAATTTGGTCAAAATCCAAAAATAGGTTTAGTGCAGCAACAATGATTACAAAAACACTAATTCCGATACTCATCAATGAATTTCCATGATGAACAGGCGTGTAGTTTGTAAACATAGAAACAATCCACGAAATTAAATAATAAGTTGCAATTGCCAGTGTAGCAGCAATAACTACTGATCTGAATTGCTCATTTACTTTTACAATTTTAAATTTATACAATCCCAGACAAACTAAAAATGTAACTAAAGTTGCTCCAACAGCATTAATTACGATTCCTGGAAATTTAGCCTCGAAAATAGCAGAAATCCCTCCGATAAATAAGCCTTCAAACAAAGCATAACCGGGAGCTAAATAAGGAGAAGCCTGTGGTTTGAATGCTGAAATTAAAACCAAGATAAAGGCAACAATAGCACCACCAATAGCTGGCAGCATTGCGTTCATTCCGTTAAATGCCATCCACCATGTCAACATTGCTCCGGCACATAACAATAAGAATAAAATAGCTGTTTTATTGATAGTTCCGGATATAGTCATATCCTGATTGTAATCAATAATTTGTGCATGATGCACTTCTTCAGTTTTTGAAACAGCGTTTGAAGAAAAACGTTTGTCGCTTAAAAATGGATTTTTCGAATTGAAGTTCATATTTCTAATACATTTATTTGTACTCAAATATAAGTAGTTTTTTTGATGTTCAATTGTTTCTGTAATTTTTTTAACATGATTTTTTCTTCTGAATAAATTCATCTTAAAAATAAAAAATCCATCCTTGTGGGGATGGATTTGATATATTTGAATTGAATGTTTTTAATTCAATAAGTCTAAAACTAATGATGGAAATAAGCCTAAAACAATATTTAAAGCAATTGAAATAACAGCTACAGCATAGATAAGAAATGGTTTTCCGGTACGCTCCTGATTCGGTTCTTTTGAATACATAGCCAATATCAGTTTGAAATAATAACCAACACTAATGATAGAATTGATAACAGCAACTATCACTAAGATAATATGACCAGCCTGAATCGTCTGATTAAACAAAAATAGTTTGGCAAAAAATCCTGAGAAAATCGGAATCCCGGCCATAGATAATAAGGAGCCGGTTAATATTGCAGCCAATAACGGATTTGTTTTTCCTAAACCGTGAAAGTTAGTAATATCTTCGTTGTCTTGATTTTTACATACATATAAAATTACACTAAAAGCAGCAATCCCAGCCAAAGCATAAGCCGCAGTATAGTACAATAAAACTCCTGCTGAAGTAGCTACAGTTAAGAAAGTCATTAGCATAAAACCGGCATGAGAAATTCCTGAGAAAGCCAGCATACGCTTTACATTTACCTGACGCAATGCCATAATGTTACCAACAGTCATCGAAGCAATTGAAATAATTACGATGATATTCTCGAAAGTGTTTAAATGATCCTGATTTTCTAAAGACGGTATTAAATTTAAACCCGAAATTAATTTAAATAAAGTTGCAATGGCTACCACTTTTGCCAAAGTGCTCATTAAGGCTGTGGTTAATGCAGGTGAACCTTCGTAGACATCCGGAGCCCAAAAATGAAAAGGGACTGCGGCTATCTTAAATAACATTCCGATGGTTACCAAAATCATTCCGATAGGGAACCAGATTGGCAATTCGGCAGATAGAGAAAATTCGCTGATTTCAACTACATCGAAACTTCCCATTGCTCCGTAGATCAGACAGATGCCGAATAAAATAATTCCTGATGCGAATGAACCCATCAAAAAGTATTTCATACCTGCTTCGTTACTTTTCAGATTCAAACGGTCACTTGCCGCAAGAACATAAAGTGCAATAGATAAAATTTCAATTCCAAGGAAAAACATCGCTAAGTTTCCAAAAGAAACCATAGCAACGGCTCCTGCTAATAAAAATATTTTTATGGCAATAAAATCAGAAATCTTTGTCTGATGGTTTTCATAAAAATTATGGCTTAACGCTACAAGAAAAATAGTTAAGATGATAAACAATGATGAAAAAGCAGTAGAGAATTTACTCACTGTTATCATGTTGTAATAGTAACTTTCTGTTGATCCAAATTCATAAAAATTAAGCGCCAATACACCCAATAAACCTAAAATGGTAAACGGAACGATGCCCTTTCTAAAATTTAGAATTTCAAACAATAGGCAGAAAACACCTAATCCTGTTATAGCTATTAATGTATTCATTTTTGTTTTTTTGATTTAGGAAATCTAAAACGCCCTAATTTATTTTTATTTAAAATATTAATTTTTATTGATAACGTTTAAAATCGTTTCTAAACTTGGTGTAATCAAATCTGTAATTGGTTTTGGATAGAAACCAAAGAATAACAAAACAGCAATGATTACAGTAAATGAAATTCCTTCGTTAAGTGTAACATCTGCAAAAGTTTTAGAATTCGTTTCACCTAACATTACGTGCTGAAACATTCTTAACATATAGTAAGCTCCTAAAATAATTGTGGTTCCTCCAAGAAGAGCAAACCAGATATTAACTTGGGAAAGACTGTATAAAACTGTAAATTCCCCAACAAAGTTAAATGTACCAGGCAAAGCAACAGAAGCTAAAACCAAAATTAAAAACATCGAGGTAAATTTTGGAGATTGCGTACGGATTCCACCCAATTTAGAAATTTCCCTGGTTTCAAATCTTCTGAAAATAACTTCAGCAGCAAAGAATAATCCAACAACTACAAAACCGTGAGCGATCATTTGTAAAACCGCACCTCTTAAACCATCAAGAGTTAAAGTGTATGATCCTGCTGCGATTAATCCTACGTGAGCAAGAGAAGAATAAGCTAATAATTTTTTCAAATCATTTTGTCTCAAGGCTACAATAGAACCGTAAATTACACCTGCAATTCCAAGAGCGATAAAGATGTACATGTATTCTTTAGCAGCAAGAGGGGCGATTGGCAATTGCCATCTGATAACACTATAAAGTCCCATTTTTAGCATGATACCAGATAAAAGCATCGTTCCAACAGTTGGTGCTTTTTGGTACACATTTGCCTGCCATGTATGAAAAGGAATAATTGGAATTTTAATAGCATAAGCCAAGAAGAAAGCCAAGAAAATCCAGAATTGTTCGCAAGCAGATAATTGTACTTTATATAAATCTTCGATTAAGAAAGAACCTGCTTTTTGATATAAATAAATAAAAGCAGTTAACATGAACAGCGAACCTGCAAGCGTGTAAATAAAGAATTTAACCACTGCTTTTCTGCGTTCATCAGCATCTCCGTTGCCCCATATAAGCGCAATAAAGTAAATTGGAATTAAAGCTAACTCCCAGAAAATATAATATAAAAGACCGTCTGCAGCAAGGAAAGTTCCTGTCATAGCAAACGCCATGAAAAGAATCAATCCGTAGAAAGCTTTTGAGTTTTTATATTCATTTCCAAAAGAAGAAAATATAATAACTGGAGTAAGAGCTGCAGTTAATAAAACCATTGCTAATCCTAATCCGTCAGCATTTAAAGCGAAAGAAATTTTCGGTTGTGTAATCCAGCTGTTGATTACGCTGATATTTTCGCCGGCATTATAATTATTCAATAATACAATTGAACATCCTAAAGCAGCTAAACTAAAAAGCAAAGCAACTTTTGAAGCTAGTTTGTCACCGGAAAAATAAGTGGCAAAGGCACCAATTAAGAGTATAATTAATATAGTAGAAACGTTCATAGTTATAATATTATTGAGCTAAAAATATATAGGAAATAATGGCACACATTCCTAAAACAAAAACAAACAGATATAATCCGATACTTCCCGATTGTAATTTCTTTCCTTGAAAAGCAATTTCATTCGTTACTTTACCTAATCCAAAAACAAGATTAGATAAGCCAGTTTCAATATAATCTCTAAAGAATTTAGATAAAGCATTAATTGGCTGTACAAATATTGCATCGTAAATTTCATCTACATAATATTTGTTGTATAAAACTTTTGCTACGCCAGTAATGTTTTCATCAGATTCCGGAACATTATCTTGTTTGAAATATTTAATGTAAGCAATCAAGATTCCTAATAATCCACCAACAACAGCAATACCCATTAAAGTATATTCTGTTGCACCTAAATGATGTTCTTCGCCAGCTGCTTTTGTAAAAAGAGGAGCAAGATATTCGTTTAACCAGCTGTTTCCTGGCAAACTGATTAATCCTCCAAATGTTGCTAAAATAGCTAAGATAATAAGTGGAATAGTAATTAAAGAACCACTTTCGTGTAAATGATGTTTTTGCTCTTCAGTTCCTCTGAATTCTTTGAAGAAAGTCAGGAACATTAAACGAAACATATAAAAAGCTGTCATGATTGAAGCAACAGATCCAACAACGTATAATGGAATACTGTGGTGGAAAGCCGTCATTAAAATTTCATCTTTTGAGAAGAATCCTGAGAAAAATGGAACTCCGGAAATAGCTAACGATGAAATCAACATCGTCCAGAATGTAATTGGCATTGCTTTACGCAGACCACCCATTTTGCGCATATCCTGTTCTCCGTGTAAACCGTGTATTACAGATCCAGAACCTAAGAATAAACAAGCTTTAAAGAAAGCGTGTGTGATTACGTGAAAAACAGCTACTTCATAAGCGCCAAATCCTAACGCTAAAAACATTAAACCTAATTGTGAAACGGTAGAATAAGCCAATACTTTTTTGATATCGGTTTGAACTAATCCAATTGTCGCTGCAACTAATGAAGTTACAGCCCCAACAATCGCAATAACATTTTGAACGTCATGAGCTAAATCAAACACAAAGTTTAATCTCGTTACCATAAAAATACCAGCAGTAACCATTGTCGCTGCGTGAATCAATGCAGAAACAGGAGTTGGTCCGGCCATCGCATCAGGCAACCACGTATATAACGGAATTTGAGCAGATTTACCACAAGCTCCTATGAACAAACATAAAGCTGCTACAGAAAGTAATGGTAAATTCAAATTTGAAGCTCCGGCAATTGCCGTTTTTAAAGTTGCATAATCTAAAGTTGAGAACATTGAACCGATTATGAACATTCCGATTAACAAACCTAAATCCCCAATTCTGTTCATGATGAAAGCTTTTTTCGCAGCATCATTGTAATCCTGGTTTTTATGCCAGAATCCAATTAATAGGTAAGAACAAAGTCCAACACCTTCCCATCCAATAAATAAAACTAATAAGTTGCTTCCAATTACAAGTGTGATCATAAAGAAAACGAACAAATTCAAATAAGAAAAGAATTTGTGCAAATTTTCATCGTCATGCATGTAGCTAATAGAGTATAAGTGAATCAAAGATCCAATCCCGGTTACGAAAAGCAACCAAAGAACAGACAACTGATCTAATAAAAATCCAAGATTGATTTTTAAGTTACTAATCTGAATCCAGTCAAATAAAGTAACTTCTATCGCTTTTCCGGTTGACGTAATTTGATTAAAAAGTACAAGGGTAACGATAAAAGAAATTGCTACAGCCATAGTTCCGATTGCTCCTGAAACTGTTTTGCCTAAGCTTTTTCCAAAGAAAACATTAATTAAAAATCCTAAAAAAGGAGTAAGTACTAATAGTAAAGCTAAATTGGTATCCATTTCTGTTTATCCTTTTAAATTTTTTAAATTATCGATACTAATCGAACCTAAATTTCTAAAGATCGAAACTAAAATAGCCAATCCAACCGCAACTTCAGCCGCAGCAACTGCCATCGAAAAGAACACAAAAACCTGTCCCTGTGCATCCTGATGATAAGTAGAAAAAGCCACAAATAAAAGGTTTACCGCATTCAGCATGATTTCAATAGACATAAAAACAATAATTGCATTTCGTCTGTACAATACACCAAAAATACCAATACAAAAAAGTACAACACTTAAAAAGATGTAGTTTTCTATACCTATTTGATTTAATATATTACCCATTATTTATTTAATTTTTCTTTTTTAGACAATAATACTGTTCCAATCATTGCTACCAAAAGCAAAATAGAGGCAAATTCAAACGGAACCATATATTCGTTCAGTAATATTTTACCCAACACTTTAATAGACTGGAAATCTTCTCCGGTTGAGTCATATTCGCCAACAATTGGTTTTGAGTTAATGAAAATAGTAATTAATACAATAACAATTAGACAGAAAGAAACAATCGCACCCAAACGTGTAATCCTTGGTTTGTGTACCTGATGGCGTTCGTTCAGATTCATCAACATGATGGTAAACAGGAACAGAATCATAATCGCACCAGAGTAGACAATAATATGTACGATAGCCAAAAACTGGGCATTTAATAATAAATAGTGACCTGCAATCGAAAAGAAACAGATTACTAAATAAATAGCACTGTGAATTGGGTTTCTGCTAAAAATGGTCAAAAAGGCAGTAATTACCGTGATAAACGCTAAGAAACAAAATATAACTTGTACAGTAGTTGCGTGTGCAAAATCAGGAATATGTATCATTTAGTTAGCATTATTAAGTTGAGCATTTTTGATCGCCATTTCCAACGGCATCACTAATCTGTCTTTTCCAAAAATGAAATCTTCTCTTTCATAACTAGAAGGAACTAATACTTTTGAAGTCGTCAAATAAATAGCATCTTTTGGACAAGCTTCTTCACAAAGTCCACAAAAAATACAACGAAGCATATTGATTTCGTAGATTTCAGCATATTTTTCTTCTCTGTACAAATGCTTTTCATCAGCTTTACGCTCGGCTGCCTTCATTGTAATGGCTTCAGCAGGACATGATAAAGCACACAGACCACAGGCAGTACAGTTTTCACGGCCTTGTTCGTCACGTTTCAGCATATGTTGGCCACGATAAACCGGACTCATTTCACGAACCTGTTCAGGGTAATGAATGGTAGCTTTTTTCTTGAAAAAGTGTTTAATGGTAATTAATAAACCTTTTACAATCGCCACAAGATACAATCGCTCCCAAAAAGTCATCTCTTTGTTAGAGACCACTTTTTTTCTACCCGATAATGATATAGTTTCTATTGACATTTAAAGTATAATTTGTGATTCAATTTGATGATTAGGACCAAATCCAATCTATTTCGTTTTTTATTTAGTAGCTAATCCTGCTATCCGCTATATCTTTTATGGTGAACCCCACCATAAAAGGATGCCGCTGCTATCAGGGCTAGGGCATTACGGTTCTTAGAATCCTAAGAAGGCAGCCAGATCGTGTCTTAAAATTACAATTCCCGTAACAATAATATTTGCAATTGAAAGCGGAATCAAAATTCGCCATCCCAAATTCATTAACTGGTCATATCTAAATCTCGGAATCGTCCAGCGAACCCACATATAAAAAAAGATCCAGAAACATATTTTAGCGAACAAAACCACAATTCCTAATATGTTAGCAATGTTTACACCTGCATTTTCTACCATCCACTGCATTCCCGGATAATTGTACCCTCCAAAGAACAATACTGAAATAATAGTAGCAGAGATAAACATATTCGCATATTCAGCAAATAAATAGAATCCCATTTTCATGGATGAATATTCCGTATGGTAACCACCAATCAACTCAGATTCACATTCTGCTAAGTCAAAAGGCGTTCTGTTGGTTTCAGCAAAAGCACAAATAAGGAAAATAAGGAAAGATAATGGTTGATAAAAAACATTCCAGTTTATTCCGGCCTGCTGCTCAGAGATTTCTTTTAAGCTCAAAGTTCCGGTCATCATCAACAAAGCAATCATCGATAATCCCATTGCAACTTCATACGAAACCATTTGAGAAGCCGCACGAACCGCTCCCATCAAAGAGAACTTATTGTTAGATGCCCATCCACCAATCATAATTCCGTAAACCCCAACAGAAACAACCCCGAAGAAATATAATAAAGCAATATTGATATCGGTAGCCTGTAATAAAATATCTCTTCCAAATAAATGCAACCTGTCTCCCCACGGAATAACTGCACTGGTCATCAAAGCTGTACTCATGGCAATTGCCGGTCCTACAACAAATAAAAATCGGTTTGGTGTATTCGGGAAAAATTCTTCTTTCGAGAATAATTTTAAACCGTCAGCAAGAGGCTGTAATAAACCTCCCCATCCGGCGCGGTTTGGACCCACACGATCCTGAAGAAAAGCAGCTACTTTACGCTCAGCCCAGGTAGAATACATCGCCATAATCATAGTTATGGCAAAAACCACAACAATAACAACACTTTTTTCTATAATAAATGCACTATCTACCATTGTTAAGAATTTTTGTCGTTAGTGTTTAACGGAATTTCAGCCATACTGATTTTTTTACGGTCAATATCTCTTCCTAAAAGAATATTCTTTTCGGTATCGATTTGTACTTTCTCTAGTTTTTGAGTGTAGTTATTTTGGTTTATTACAGAATCTTTTTCAAATTCTCTTGGTCCTTCAATCACCCAGTCATTTACATTTTTATGGTCAAAACGACAGCTGTTGCAGATGAACTCTTCTACTTCATGATACTCGTCTTTACGACCTGTTACACGCTGAATTTCTCCTCCAAACATCCAAACGGTAGTTTTACCGCAGCATCCGGGAGTAGTACATTCTCTGTGCGCATTATAAGGCTTGTTAAACCAGACTCTTGATTTAAAACGGAAAGTTTTGTCAGTCAAAGCTCCAACAGGACAAACATCAATCATGTTTCCGGAGAATTCATTATCTATTGCTTTGGAGATTCCAGTAGAAATATTTGCGTGATCTCCACGATCTAATACGCCGTGAACCCTGTTGTCGGTCAATTGATCTGCAACTTGTACACATCTTTGACAAAGAATACAACGGTTCATATGCAGTTGAATATTCGGACCAATATCTTCTGGTTCAAATGTTCTTTTTTCTTCGATATAACGTGATTTTGGATTTCCGTGTTCGAAACTTAAATTCTGCAAATCACATTCTCCCGCCTGATCACAAATAGGGCAGTCTAAAGGGTGATTGATCAATAAAAATTCAGTTACAGATTTGCGGGCTTCTGTTACGCGGTCAGAAGATTTGCTGTTTACTTCCATTCCGTCCATACAGCCGGTTACACAAGATGCCATTAATTTCGGCATTGGTCTTGGATCCGCTTCACTTCCTTTTGAAACTTCAACTAAACAGCAGCGGCATTTTCCACCGCTCCCTTTTAATTTGGAGTAATAACACATGGCTGGCGGAACTAAATCTCCTCCAATCATACGCGCCGCCTGCAGGATGGTAGTTCCTGGTTCTACGTCAATACTTTGACCGTCTATGGTTACTTTCATCTCTCTTAATGATTTGAATGCCGAAAGTTTAGATATTCAAAAGATTTGCTGTCCTTTTAATACTATATAACTTCGTACTTCTTTATATTTTTATTATATGATTACCTTACCGCCAACCAGATGTTTTACTTGCGAAAACGGTTCAGCAACAAAATGATCTCTGTGTTTTATTTTTTCAGGGAAACGAACATGGTATTCAAATTCATCTCTAAAATGACGGATAGCTGCTGCTACCGGCCACGAAGCCGCATCTCCAAGCGGACAAATCGTATTTCCTTCGATTTTGCTTTGAATACTCCATAACAATTCGATATCCTCTTCACGGCCGTGACCGTTTTCAATACGATGTAATATTTTTTCTAACCAGCCAGTTCCTTCTCGGCACGGAGTACATTGTCCGCAGGATTCATGGTGGTAAAAACGGGCAAAATTCCAGGTGTTTCTTACGATACAGGATGTGTCGTTGTAAACGATAAATCCTCCTGAACCTAACATTGACCCGGTAGCAAAACCACCATCACTTAAAGATTCGTAAGACATTAAGCGGTCTTCACCATTGGCTGTTTTGAAAATTAATTCAGCTGGTAAAATTGGCACAGAAGAACCTCCCGGAACCAAAGCCTTTAAAGGTCTGCTGGAAGACATTCCGCCTAAATATTCATCAGAATTCATGAATTCATCAACACTTAAGCCTAATTCAATTTCATAAACTCCCGGATTTTTAATGTGTCCCGAAGCCGAAATTAATTTTGTTCCAGTAGAACGCCCGATACCGATTTTAGCATACTCATCACCTGAATTATTGATAATCCATGGTACTGCAGCAATCGTTTCAACATTATTTACTACTGTTGGATTTGCCCAAAGTCCTGAAACTGCAGGAAATGGTGGTTTAATACGAGGATTTCCTCTTTTACCTTCCAGTGACTCAATAAGTGCAGTCTCTTCCCCGCAAATATAAGCACCAGCTCCACAGTGAACATACAAGTCTAAATCGTAACCTGTACCTAATATATTTTTTCCTAACCAACCCGCAGCTCTTGCTTCGTTGATTGCTTTTTCTAAAATTTTGAAAACCCACATATATTCTCCACGAATGTAGATGTAGGACAGGTTTGCGCCAAGAGCAAAACTTGAGGTAATCATTCCTTCGATCAATAAGTGAGGGATAAATTCCATCAAATAACGGTCTTTGAAAGTTCCTGGTTCAGATTCGTCGGCGTTGCAAACCAAATGTCTTGGTTTTCCTGATTTTTTATCAATAAAACTCCATTTCATTCCCGCTGGGAAACCAGCTCCACCACGACCACGAATTCCTGATTTTTTTACTTCTTCAACAACTTCATCCGGAGTAAGGGTTTTTAAAGCTTTTTCTACAGAAGCATAACCGCCGTTTTGGCGATACACTTCGTAGGTTTTGATACCCGGAATGTTGATTTTGTCTAATAATATTTTTTTTGACATCTTATTTATCGTGTAATATTATTTTATCCTCTTTACAATCAGCAATTAACTGATCGATTTTTTCTTCTGTCAGTTTTTCTTTGTAGAAATCGCCTAACTGCATCATAGGAGCGTATCCGCAGGCACCTAAACATTCTACACCGGCAATGGTAAACATCCCGTCAGGAGTTGTTTCGCCCATTTTAATGCCTAATTTTTCAGAAGTGTAATCCATTAAATTTTCGGCACCGCTTAAACAACAACAAGAAGTCTGGCAAAACTCAAACATGTATTTTCCGATTGGTTTTTGGTTGAACATGGTGTAAAAAGTAACCACTTCATAAACCTCGATTGGTTTGATTTGAAGAATTTCGGCCACTTTATCCTGCAGTTCAATACTAAGCCAGTTGTTATGCGCATCCTGAACTTCATGTAATACAGGCAATAGAGCCGATTTTTGTTTTCCTTCAGGATAATGACTAATCAGTTCATTGATGCGGTTCATCAATGCCTCGGTGATGTTTATTTCTTGTTTGTAATGTTTACGTTCCATTTTTTATTATTTTGAATCTTAAATTTTAAATTTTAAATGTTTGCGGCATTTATAATTTACAATTCAAAATTTATAATTCATTTTATGCGTCTAATTCTCCTGCAATTACATTTAAACTTGACAAAATAACAATTGCATCAGATAATAAAGCACCTTTGATCATTTCCGGATAGGCCTGATAATAAATAAAACAAGGTCTTCTGAAATGTAATCTGTATGGAGTTCTGCTTCCGTCGGTAACTAAATAGAATCCTATTTCTCCGTTTCCTCCTTCAACAGGGTGATAAATTTCTGCAACAGGTACAGGAACTTCTCCCATGACAATCTTAAAGTGATAAATTAGAGATTCCATTGATGTATACACATCTTCTTTTGGAGGAAGGTAATAATCCGGAACTTCTGCATGATATTCATTTCCTGCCGGCATTTTATCCAAAGCCTGACGAATAATGCTTAAACTTTCCCATACTTCAGCATTACGAACACAGAAACGATCGTAAGTGTCACCTGATTTTCCAACAGGAACAATAAAATCAAAATCTTCGTAAGAGGAGTAAGGCTGTGCAACACGAACGTCATAATCAACTCCCGCAGCACGTAAGTTTGGTCCTGTAAATCCGTAAGCCATTGCTTTCTCTGCAGAGATTGCACCTACATTTACAGTCCTGTCAATAAAAATTCTGTTTCTTTCGAATAAGTTTTCAAATTCTTTCCATGCAACAGGAAATTCTTCAAGGAAAGTATCAAGTTTTTTGAAAGCTTCCGGTGACCAGTCTCTTTCAAATCCACCGATTCTACCCATATTCGTTGTCAAACGGGCACCACAAATTTCTTCGTAGATTTCGTAAATCTTTTCTCTAAACTGAAAAACGTATAGGAAGCCGGTATAAGCACCAGTATCAACTCCTAAAATCGAGTTACAGATTAAGTGGTCTGTAATACGCGCCAGCTCCATAACGATAACTCTTAAATATTGAGCTCTTTTTGGAACTTCAATACCTAATAATTTTTCTAATGTCATCCACCATCCCATATTATTAATAGGAGAGGAGCAATAGTTCATACGGTCTGTAAGAGGTGTAATTTGATAAAAAGGACGGTTTTCAGCAATTTTTTCGAATGCTCTGTGGATGTAACCAATAGTTGGTTCAGCTTCCAGAATTCTTTCACCATCCATCAACAAAATATTTTGAAAAATACCGTGGGTAGCCGGGTGAGTAGGACCTAAATTCAGTACAGAAAGCTCGCTTCCGTCTTCGTTTAGTTTATCCTTTATTATTTTAGCATATCGATGCTCTGGTGATAATAATAGTTCTGACATTTTATAATGTTGAATTATTTATTTTTTAGCAATTTGTTGTTGTTCTTCCAAAGAATCTGTCGTCCTTATCTGTTCTTCCGCTGTCTTCCATTGGAAATTCCTTTCTCATAGGGAAAGACACCATTTCATCCATATTCAAAATACGTTTCAATTGCGGATGACCAATAAAGTTTATCCCAAAGAAATCATATGTTTCCCTTTCCATCCAGTTCGAACTTAAGAAAATATTTGAAATGGTTTTGATTTCCGGTTTTTCACCATTAAGATACACTTTAATTCTGATACGTTTATTTTCGTACCAGTTATGCAGATGATATACAATGGCAAACTGACGTTCTGATTCGTTATCCGGGTAGTGAATACCGCATAAATCAGTTAAAAAGTGAAAACGCAAATCAGCGTCATTTTTCAGGAAAAGAATCAGTGCTGTAATTTTATCAGCTGAAGCCTCTAAAGTAAAAATATCTCTTTCTTCGTGAAAGTTGAAAACATCAGTATTGAATGTTTGTACAAGTTTTTCCTGGATCAGTGTATTTTCTAAAGCCATTTTTATGAGATATTATAGGAAGCTAATAATTCCTGGTATTCCGGAGAGCTTCTTCGTCTCACAGATTCGTTTTTTACCAATTCCTGAAGTTTCATTACACCGTCAACAATTTGTTCCGGTCTTGGAGGACATCCCGGCACGTAAACATCAACCGGAATAACTTTGTCAATACCTTGTAAAACAGAGTAAGTGTCAAAAATCCCACCTGATGAAGCACAGGCTCCAACTGCAATTACCCAACGAGGTTCAGACATTTGTTCGTAAACCTGTCTTAAAATGGGTGCCATTTTTTTAGAAATTGTACCCATTACCATTAACATATCAGCCTGACGGGGAGAAAAACTCACACGTTCAGAACCAAATCTTGCCAAATCATAATGTGAAGCCATAGTTGCCATAAATTCGATTCCGCAGCATGAAGTTGCGAAAGGCAATGGCCAAAGAGAATTCGCTCGTGCCAAACCTACAACGTCATTTAGTTTTGTGGCAAAGAAACCTTCACCAACAACACCTTCAGGAGGGGCAACCATATTTACATTTGAATCGCTCATTTTTGTTATTTTGAATTTTGAATTATAAATTTTGATTGTTCAAATAATTATAATTCAGCATTTATAATTTAGAATCAATGTTTGTTATTCCCAGTCTAAAGCTCTCTTTTTAATGATGTAGAAAAAGCCAACTAAAAGCAAAGCCATGAAAACAATCATTTTCAGCATTCCCTCAATTCCTAATTCTTTAAAGTTTACTGCCCAAGGATAAAGGAAAATCACCTCTACGTCAAACAGAACAAATAAAATGGCTACAAGGAAATATTTTACTGAAAACGGAATACGGGCATTACCAACTGATTCGATTCCGCATTCAAAGTTTTTATCTTTAGTTTCTGAGGTTCTTCTTGGACCTAATTTTCCGGAAATAATGATAGTTCCCACTACAAAACCAACAGCCAGTATAAGCTGCATTAAGATAGGAAGATAGCTGTATTGATCAGATTGCATAAAACTTAGGGTTTTTACTTAAAAAATAGTCACAAAGATAGCTTTCAACTCTGTAAATCACAAACTAAAAAATGATTTAAGATAGTGCATAATATGGTTTGTATGTAATTTTTATTGATTATAAATAAAAGGTCAGAGTTTTGCATTTTTTTAACAAGTATGCAAAAAAAAACGTTTCGAAATAAATCGAAACGTTTAACCATTCAGAGGCAAAAAAAATAAATTGCTATATTTTTCTTAGATTACTGCTACTTTAGCAGCAACTTTCCCTTTTCTTCCTTCTTCTTCTTCGTAGCTTACACGGTCACCTTCGCGTAATTCTTCCGCGTTAATTCCTGAAGCGTGAACGAAGATGTCTTTTCCTGTTTCTTCGTCTGTAATGAATCCATAACCTTTAGACTCATTGAAAAATTTTACTGTACCTGTACGCATTGTAATTGTAATAATAATTTATAATAAAGCAAATGTAACATATTAACTAATACAAAAGACATGTATGTGTTAAATTTTTCTAAAAATTATTGATTTACAGTGATTTCTGTATGTTAATTACATTAAAATTCATATGAATATTTCTGAATTTTGATTCTTTTATTAATAATAAAGCAATTTATATAGTTGTTTTATTGTAATAAACGGACTACTTATTAAAAATTAGCTTTTTGATAATTTGCAGAATTTTTGTAATCAAAAAGAGCAACAAAATTAATTGCTGCTCTTTTTTGTTCTTTATATCTTAACTTATGAAGTAAACTTATTTTTTGAAATTATTAATCTCATTCAAAATCATACATTATGTTGCCTGAAGCATCATATTTATATTCATAGTTTGAAGTTTTTGTCTGTATTAATTCATTATTCCTATAATTAAGATGCTCATATTTGGCATAATTATTTTTTGATATTGATCGCAAATAGGTTTCGTCAAAAATTATTAATTTTTTAAGTGGGTTGGCTGTGTTGTCATAATTGCTAAATTTCTCGACAGTTCTATCTCCGTTAGGTCCTGTAAAATATTGTCCTTCCTCATAATTAACTGTAACAATACTGTCCAGATTTTGTTGTGGATTGTAATAATATTTTGCTTTTTGGTAAAACCTTGATAAATATTGAGGCTTGCCGTATAATTTTAAAGTTTCATCAATTTGGTTCAGATTGTTGTAAGTGTAAAATATACTGTCGTTAAGTTCAGGATCTTCCTTATAAATTATTTTTTTTATGACCCTGTTTTGATTATCCACTACAATTTTTCTCTCAAAAAATAAATTGATATTTGGAATATTTCTGGTAATTTTAATTTCATTGTTATTGTAAACTATATCTTCTGTTACATCACTGAAAAAGATGTAAGTTTCGTTGCCAAGGCTGGTAGGAAGTGGTATAAGACCTCCAATTCTTTTAATTATTCTGTTTTGCGAATCATATTTTAGTTTGACAGAACCTGATGATCCATTTTGGCGATTAAAATAATCCATGTAGCTCAGGTCATAGCTTTGAATATTATTTTCAGCTTCGTTTTCCTCTGAAGAACAGCTGGCGAATTGCAATATCGCCAGCAAACTTAAAATTTTTACCAGTTTCATAATTTTGGTTTGGTTTGGTTAGTTTGGTAGTCATTTTATTTAACTTGTATATGCAATTCTTTTAATTGTGATTCATCTATGGCTGAAGGTGCATCGATCATTACATCACGACCTGAATTATTTTTAGGGAAAGCAATAAAATCCCTAATCGTTTCCTGACCTCCTAAAATAGCAACTAATCTGTCTAAACCAAAAGCTAAACCTCCGTGTGGTGGTGCTCCAAACTGGAATGCATCCATTAAGAAACCAAATTGTGCTTTTGCTTCTTCTTCTGTAAAACCTAAATATTTAAACATTAACTGTTGCGTTGCTTTATCATGAATACGAATCGATCCTCCGCCAATTTCATTTCCATTTAAAACCATATCGTAAGCGTTTGCACGAACTTTTCCCGGATCTGTTTCTAACAATGCCATATCTTCTGGTTTTGGCGATGTAAACGGATGATGCATGGCGTGGTAACGGCCACTTTCTTCGTCAAGTTCCAATAGTGGAAAATCAACTACCCATAATGGTGCAAATTCTTCTGGATTACGCAAACCTAAACGAGTTGCTAGTTCCATACGTAAAGCAGAAAGTTGAGCGCGTGTTTTGTTTGCAGGACCAGAAAGTACAAAAATCATATCACCAGGTTTTGCTTCTGTTGCTTTTGCCCAGTTTGCCAAATCGTCCTGATCGTAGAATTTATCTACAGACGATTTATAAGTTCCGTCTTCGTTACATTTCACGTAAACCATTCCGGATGCGCCAACCTGCGGACGTTTTACCCAGTCAATCAAACCGTCAATTTCTTTACGAGTGTAATTTCCCGCTCCAGGAACAGCGATTCCCACAACTAATTCTGCTGCATTGAATACAGGGAATTCTTTATGTTTTGCAAATTCGTTTAATTCGCCAAACTTCATTCCGAAACGAATGTCCGGTTTGTCGTTTCCATATGTTTTCATGGCATAGTCGTACGTAATTCTTGGGAATTTATCAACTTCTATACCTTTTATTTCTTTTAATAAATGTCTTGTCAATCCTTCAAAGACATTCAAAATATCTTCCTGTTCCACAAATGCCATTTCGCAATCGATTTGTGTAAACTCAGGCTGACGGTCTGCACGTAAATCTTCGTCACGGAAACATTTCACAATCTGGAAATATTTATCCATTCCTCCCACCATCAAAAGTTGTTTGAAAGTTTGAGGCGATTGTGGCAAAGCATAAAACTGACCTTCGTTCATACGGCTTGGTACCACGAAATCTCTTGCTCCTTCCGGAGTCGATTTGATTAAGTAAGGCGTTTCAACTTCGCAGAAATCTAAATCAGATAAATATTTACGAACTTCCATTGCCACTTTGTGACGGAATAATAAACTGTTTTTAACCGGATTTCTTCGGATATCCAAATAACGGTATTTCATTCTGATATCTTCTCCACCGTCTGTTTCGTCTTCAATGGTGAATGGAGGTGTTAAAGCAGAATTCAAAATAGTTAATTCAGAAACTAAAATTTCAATTTCACCAGTTGGAATGTTTTTGTTTTTTGCTTCACGCTCGATAACAGTTCCTTTTACCTGAATTACAAATTCTCTTCCCAGGGTTTTTGCCAATTCAAAAACGGTTTTATCGGTACGGCTTTCGTCGAAAATAAGCTGTGTAATTCCGTAACGGTCACGTAAATCAACCCAATTCATGAATCCTTTATCTCGTGATTTCTGAACCCAGCCTGCAAGTGTAACTTCGGTATTAATATTTGAGGCATTTAACTCGCCACAATTATGACTTCTATACATTGATCAAAATTTAGACTGCAAAAGTAAACACAAAATTCAAATTAATATAGTAAAGTAATAACTTGATGCTTATAAAATTGAAATATTTTGTTAATGCCTAATTTTCTCATCTATAATTTCTTTAGATTTGATCTATCTAAATAAATTGTCAATTATGAGAAAAGTTATTCTTTTTGCTTTGATTATGCTGAGCATTTTTAACGTTAATGCCCAAACAAAGAATCAAATTAAATTTACGGCTAAAATTGCGAATAGAAATAGCGATACCTTAGTTATTCGCGGTGCAAATAATTTCACACAGATTATTCCAATTGATAAAAAGGGTGTTTTTGCAGCCACTTTTGAAGCTCCAAAAGGGTTTTATCAATTTTCTGATGGTCATGAAGTTTCGAGTTTGTACTTAAAACCAAATTCAGAAATAAACTTGACGATGGATGCGAAACAATTTGATGAAACGATTGCATATAAAGGTAAAGGTGTTGATGAAAGCAATTTTCTGGCACTTTACTCTTTAAATAATGAAAAATTTCAAAACGAAGCTTTTACTAAAGATGAAGCAGAATTTGCTGCACTTTTGGAAGCAAAGAAAAAGTGGGATAATGAAACTCTTGAAAAAGGAAAATATGATGCAGAATTTCAAACTGCTGTAAAAAGTGCGTTCTCACAATTTCATGAGTATGCAGCCCAGGCTTATCAAAGCAATGCACAAACAAATAAACTTAAAGGAAAGCCTTCACCTGATTTTGATTATGAAAATTATAAAGGCGGAAAAACAAAACTTTCAGATTTAAAAGGGAAATATGTTTACATAGATCTTTGGGCAACCTGGTGCGGGCCATGCAGGGCTGAAATTCCTTTTTTACAAAAAATAGAGGAGAAATACCATGGGAAAAATATTGAATTTGTGAGTATCTCAATCGACAAAGCAAAAGACAATGAGAAATGGAAAAAATTTGTAGCTGATAAAAATTTAGGCGGAATCCAGTTATTTGCAGATAAAGATTGGGAATCTGAGTTTGTAACAAGTTATGGTGTAACCGGAATCCCAAGATTTATATTGATTGATCCTAAGGGAAACATTTTAAACCCTGATGCTGATAGACCATCATCGCCAGAATTGCAAACACAATTAGATGCTTTATTGAAGTAATTCTTTCAAATTACAACGTTATCGTAATTTTAGCAATTTTCTAAAAACACCAGTAAAACCAATGCTTCAGCATTGGTTTTTTTATATGCGGCTGATTTCCAATGTTAAGTTTTTATTCAATGTTACCAAATTGTTAAGCAAAAGTTTTTTTAATGTAAACAATTAATTATATTTGGTAAAGATTTGATAACATTAATAACCTAAAGATATGAAAAAGTGTGTAATTTTAGTTGCAATATTGTTCTCTGGAATTTTAGTTGCACAAGAGACAAAACCTGAATTAGAAGCTGTTGGAAACAAAGTGAGAGCTACTTATTATTATGATAATGGAAAAGTACAACAAGAAGGCTTTTTTAAAGAAGGTAAATTAGATGGTGTCTGGGTATCTTATGACGAGAATGGAAATAAAAAAGCTATCGCAGAATACACAAACGGATTAAAAACCGGAAAATGGATTTATTTTAATGACAAAAATATTTGTCAGGTAGATTATTCAAACAGCAAAATTAATTCTGTTAAGAATTTAGAAGAAAAAGTTGTTGCGCATAACAATTAATACAATTTTAGTTAATTGAAAAAGGAGAAAATTGAATTCAATTTTCTCCTTTTTTATTATATTTCTGCTATTTGATTCTTTTTTGATTTTAATGAAAAAGCAACATATAGTGTAATTGATGCTAAAATAATCCAGAAAATATCAATAAAGAAAATCTGAATTTTGTTTTGGAGGAAAGAATTCCAAAACCAGTTTCCGGTAATGATTCCATTTGTAAGCGGAATCAAAAAACCTAAAACACTTCCTGAAATTAAGCACCATTTGTTAGTAAAAGCATCATTCTTTTTGATAATAAAAAAGAGGGCAAGTAAGAGCCATCCAATAAAATAAATACTGTATAAATTAGACTGAGTTAAAGGATAAAATAATTTAGATGCAATGAATGCCAATGCAGTAATCGGATACATACTCAAGCAAATAGCCAGATAAATACATACAACCCTTTCGTTGAAACGGCGTTTCTTCTCAGGCATATTTTTTTTATCCCTCGCAATTAACCAAATCATAACTCCTGAAATAATCACGAAGCAGGTTATAATTCCTAAAGCAAAGCTTACTATTTTCAATGCATAACCACCATAATCACCAAAATGTATCCGGTATAAAACATTTTTGACAACATCTAAATAATGGTTTTGTGTTTCAGGATTTTTCCTTGCAATTTCTTTTCCATCAGCAATACGGTAAACTACTTTTCCGTTTCCGGTAAATTTTTTGGTGCTTAACAATTCACCTTCAACCAGAAGATGCATATTAGCATCGCCATAGTTCTGAATCATCACACGGTTGATTTCAAAATCCTTCCAGTTGCTTTTCGCTTTAGAAACTAACTCATTGATACTAAAAGGAACTGTCAATTTTTTATTCTCAAACTTAAATTCAGGATCTGTATATTCAAGTTCTTTGTATAATTTGTCCTGATCTCCTTTATAAAGAGCCATTACAGCCGGCGCAACGATTAAAAGCTTAATCATGAAAAAAGCACCGGTTACGGCATAGACAAACTGAAAAGGCAATCCGATCATTCCTAATGCTGTATGGGCATCTGTCCATAATGTTTTAAGCTTTTCTTTTGGACGAAAAACATAAAAATTCGAAACAATTTTTTTCCAGTGTAGTAAAACGCCTGTTACTATTGCAAATAAGAAAAACAGCGCAATGAAACCCGAAAGATAATATCCGACAGGATAAGGAATCTGTGCAAGGAAATGCAAACGATATAAAAACTCTCCAAGAGAATAGGACTCTTCGTAGGTTGATGTTTTATAGTTTTTGGTATCTAAATAAAAAAAACTTCCTTCTTTTTGTTTTGCTTGGGCCAGACTATCTTTGGTTCCTTCTAAAGAAATATTAACCCGTCTTTCGTTACTATGTTTAGAAATGGTAATATTTCGTCCTTGGAGAATATACTCTTTGTCCAGTTTTTTTAACGCAGCATCATAGTTTAAATCAATTTCGCGTGAAATAGAAACTGATTCATTTTTTTCCCAATTGATTATTTCGTCCCTGAAGAAAGAAAAGGATCCGGCAAAGAAAATCACAAAAAGAACAACACTGATAACGATTCCGCTAACGGTGTGCGTATGGAAATAAATATTATAATTACGATTACTCATCTGTTATTGTGCGGTTGTATTATAGGTTTGTCCCAGATATATTAAAAGAGAGAAAATGAGTGAAAGGAGTATGTAAACCATCCATATTTTCCATCCGTTTTTGGCTAAAAAAGCAATTACCATCAGTGCTACCCAAAGAATAAAGCCACTAAAAGCCATTGTAATAAGGATATTTGCCCTATTGAACCAGGAAGCTAAAGCGAGGTGAAAAGTAACCGAAACAAAATAACCGCCCAGAATAGCGGCAGTAATTTTAGCAAACCGTTGCCATTTTGACTGTGTTAAGTATTTAGGATTTGCAGGCATGGTTTAAGTGTAATAAATTTCTAGTAAGATTGCAGTTATGAAAAAAATCAGTAATGTTATTCGACTTATTTTTTTTAGCGGAGTTAATATCACAATCAGGCTTCCTATTACCATTAACTGAATTAAAAAAAGCAAGGTTCCACAACACAGAGAGGCTGTAAATAGCCAAAAAAAGTAGGCAGTTATAAGCAAAAGTAATCCGGTAATTTTAGTTTGTTTTGGGTTTTTCTGCATCCATTTTTCAAAACCTAAATCATAGGATAAAGCAGCTCTTTTAGAAGTAAAATACAAGGTATAAAAAGCTAAAAAAACGATAAGACTTGCTATTGTTACCATAATCTGAAATTTTATGCAGCAAATTTAAGTTTTGAAATAACACAAAACAAATTATTTTTATTTATTCCAAATAAGAAATAAAAACAAAAGCATATAAATGCAAAAAACCTGCTCAAATGAATGAACAGGTTTTTCAGGTTTAAATCAAATCAACAATTAATTAATGCGTATGTTTAGGGTTAAAACCGTCTTCGCTTAATTCGGTGTGCTCATAATCAGCTACCATTTCAGCTTCGTAATCAATTTTATCTCCTTTAGATAATCTTCTCATAATACCTTCCATGATCTGGTAGATAACCGGAACTACAATTAAGGTTAAGAATAACGAAGAAATTAATCCTCCTATAATTACCCATGCAAGTCCGTTTTTCCACTCAGCTCCTGCTCCGGATGCTAATGCAATTGGGAACATACCAAATACCATCGCAATTGTTGTCATCAGGATCGGACGTAAACGCGCGTGGTTTGCCTGGATCAATGCTCTTCTAATCGATTCTCCGGCAGCTCTTCGCTGGTTGGTATAATCGACAAGCATGATCGCATTCTTACACACCAGACCAATCAACATGATGACCCCTAAAATGGTAAAGATATTTAATGTATTGTTTGTTAATGCCAGTGCAAATAAAACCCCAATAAACGAAAGCGGAATCGCGAACAATACCACAAACGGGTGAACGAAACTGTCGTAAAGACCAACCATTACAAGGTAAACCAAAATAATAGCCGCCAATAATGCAATTCCTAAAGTACCAAAACCTTCAGATTGGTTCTCCTGGTCACCTCCCCAGATATAATTTACTCCGGTTGGTTTTTGCAGTTTGTCTAGTTTTTCCTGCCATTGTGTAACGATTGTTCCCGCCGGCACCCCAACGTTCTGACCTTGTACGGTTACAGAAGCTGTTTTATCTCTACGCTCTAATTTACTTGGTCCTGAACCTTCAGTAATAGTAGCAAATTGGTTTAATTTAATTTGTTGCCCTGCATTGTTGATGAAAATCAAGTTACTAACGTCTGTGATATTTTTTCTGTCAAATTCGTTGTATTTGATATTGATGTCGTATTCGTATTCGCCAGCTCTAAATTTACCGTCAGTATTTCCACTATAAGCTGTCTGCATGGTTAAACCAACAGTTTGAAGTGTTAGTCCTAAAGCAGCCATTTTATCACGGTCTACTTTTACGTTAATTTCAGGGTTTCCGTCTTCAACTGTTAATTTAATCTCAGTTGTTCCTGGAATGGTACGCAACTCAGCTTCTGCCATTTTTGCAAATTTCATAGCGCTTTCTACGTTTGGACCTGTTACGATCAAACCTAAAGTAGCATCTTCTGCTGTACCTAAAATACCTACTGGAACTGTTTTAACTTTTGCTCCAACTAATATTTTTTCAAGCTTACGCTTTGTCTTCGCAGCATAAACGTTTGCATCGTCTGTACGATCTTTTTGCTCGATCATTTTAACATCGATCTCAGCTTTATAAGCTGTTGCCTGCGCTGCACCTAAACCTTCACTGGTTTGTCCTACCGTTGTAATCTGGCTGAAAACATATTTCTCTCCTTTTAAGAAAGCTTCTGCTTTTTGCGTCATAAAGTTGGTCTGCTCTAATGAAGCGTCTTTTGGCATCTCGATTTGTACTAAGAACTCACCACTATCAGATGATGCGAAGAATTCTCCTCCGATGTAACCACCTCCCATTAACCAGAAGATAGATCCGAAAAACAGGACTAATACAATTCCGATTGTTTTAAAGTAGTGATCTAAACACCAGTTCAATAAATTTGAAACCCAGTCAGTAAAACGAGTTAAGTAGCTTTCAAATCCAAGGATGATTCTTCCGAAAAGGTTTTTACCTTCAATATGCTCCAGTTTTCCAAAACGAGAAGACAACCACGGAATAATAGTAAATGAAGCCAATAATGAGAACATTGTAGAGATAATTACCGTAACACAGAATTGTGTAATAATGTTCGATACCAAACCTGTACTCATTGCAATCGGCAGGAACACCACCACAATTACCAATGTAATCGAAGTTACTGTACCGCCAATTTCTGCAGTACCATCATACGATGCACGAATTCGGCTTTTACCCATCTCCATGTGTCGGTAAATGTTTTCTAATACCACAATCGCATCATCCACAAGAATACCAACAACAAGAGATAAACCAAGTAATGACATTAAGTTAAGCGTATAACCTAATAAATAGATTCCGATAAATGTTGCAATCAAGGAGGCAGGAATAGAAATCATTACGATCAACGAGTTTCTAATACTGTGCAGGAAGAACAACATTACAAATGCTACCAGAATAACCGCTATTAATAAATCGTGTACAACGGAGTCTGCTGCTTCAAGAGTAAATATGGTACTGTCTTTTGCAATATCAAGTTTTAAACTGGATTTTTTATAATCTTGTTCTAATGTCTTAATTGTTTTAACCAACTGCTCGCTTACTGCTACGGCATTCGCATCTGATTGTTTTACAATTTGAAGTACAATCGCACTTTTTTGGTCTACACGCGCAATTTTCTCCGCGATTTTTTGTGTATCCTGAACGTCAGCAATATCGCCTAAACGAACCTGGATTCCGTTTTGAGAAGAAACTACTAAGTTTCTTAATTCTTCAACGTTTTTATATTTACCCGCTAAACGGATTAAGATTTTTTGATTTCTAGTTTGAATGTTACCCGTTGGGAAATCCAGGTTTGAAGTCAAAATGGTCTGTTGTACCTGAGGAACAGAAAGTCCGTAGCCTTGCATCTTTACTGCATCAAGGTTTACCTGAATCTCACGCTCCTGACCACCAATAATATTTACCTGCGCCACACCTTGTACACGAGATAAAACGGGTGCAATCTTTTTATCGATCAAATCGTAAAAAGCAGCCTCATCCATTTTACCATTTGCACCAAGCGTCATAATTGGTAAATCACTCAAAGAGAATTTAGTTAACGACGGCGGATCGGCATCATCTGGAAGATCACTCAAAATCGCATTAATTTTACGCTGCGCATCATTCATCGAAATATCTACGTTAGCAGTAGAAAGCAATGTAATCGACACTACAGAAAGTGACTCATATGATTTTGAATCGATTTTCTTGATATTTTCTAATGATGCAATCGCATCTTCAATCTTTTTTGTTACTGTATTTTCAACCTCACTTGGCGAAGCTCCAGGATATACAGTAGAAACCGTAATAACGTTGGTTTCAAATTTCGGGATCAGCTCATAGCCTAACTGGCTGTAGCTGAACAATCCACCTAAAATCAGAATTGTAAACAATACAATTACTAACGACGGACGTTTTATGGATATTTCGGCTAATTTCATATGTTTTTTTTTAAAGTCTTTAGTTTTTTAGTCCCTAGTCCTTTTTAGTCTTTAGTTATTAGACCCTAGTTTAATATTATTTAATTTCTAAGGACTAGCAACTAAGTACTAATCAACTTAATCACTAATTACTCTTACTTAATAATTTCTACTGTATTTCCGTCTTGTAAGTTAATTTGTCCCGTTACTATTACGGTTTCCCCATCATTTAATCCATCGATAATTTCAACTTTATCACCTAAGATTCTGCCGGCTACGACTTTTTTCAATTTGGCAACATTGTTTTCAACCACAAATATTTGGTTGCTGCTTACACTTCCTACGAAAGCATTTCTTGGAACAATTTTCAGGTTTTGTTTTTGGTTGTTACCACCAAAATTTGCTGTTCCGTACATACCCGCTTTTAAATCGTTATTTGAATTATTTGTAATTTCGATTTCAACAGGAAAGTTTAAAGAAGCATCTGCTTTTGAAGCAATGAAAGTAATTTTTCCGGAGAAATTTTTGTCAGGATAAACACTTGCGGTAATGTTAACTGTGTTTCCTAATTTTAAACTTGCAACCTGACTTTCATTTACAGCAACAGTCAGTTTTAATTTGGATGTATTTACAATATCAAATAATGCAGTTGCAGGCATACCAGTTAAGATAGATCCCGGTTCAATATATTTTTTATTGATGAATCCGTTGATTGGTGCTTTTACTTTTGTGTCACCAACATTAATATTTGCTTGTTTTAAATTAGATTCAGCATTTGTTAAAGCTAATTTTGCCTGATCTAATTGTTGTTTTGTAACACCACCGGTTTTAAAAGCATTTTCATATCTGCTGTAATCAGATTTTGCATTTTGGTAAACTGCCTGAGCCTGTTGTGCACTCACATTAATCACATCGCCTCTCATAGTTAGTAAAGTCTGGCCAACTCTTACATAGTCACCTTCTTTTACTAAAACACGGATTACTTTTCCGGATTTTTCAGCAGAGAAAGTCAATTCCTGAATAGGCTCAAAGTTTCCGTTGGCCGTAAAACCCAGATTTACATCTTCTGTTTTAACTGTCGCTACTTTTACAGAAACAGCAGCATTTTTTTGTGCCACAATAGCAGTTTTAGCCTCATTTTCTGTTTTATTTTTATTTAAAAGGTAGCTAATCCCGACAAAAGCTACGGCTATGATTACGATTGTTATAATTATTTTCTTCATTGTAATTAGTTATTTAATAAGAGTTTTTAGTTCGCCTTTTGATTTGATTAGAGATATTTCGGCAATTTTATAATTTAAAACTGCTCTGCTGTAATTATTCTGAGCTTCCTGATTTGCATTTTCTGCATCTAATAAGTCAGTTAATGATGCTAATCCCTGTAAGTAATTGTTTTTGGTATTGCTTAAAATTTCACTTGCAAGTCGCATATTTTCTTTTTGGTTCTCAATAGTCACAAGATTATTATTGATTTGCGTCATCGCATTTCTATAATCCAGGTCAAGAGAAAGTTTAGTGTCTTTCATGTCTTCCTGTAGTGTTCTGATTTCAACATCAGCCTGTCTCACTTTCGCACGGGTACCAAAACCGGTAAAAATCGGAATATGTAGATTTAATCCTATAGCAGAATAATCAGACCAGTAAACCCCGTCTTTAGGCTTTTTAAACCAAGGCATTTCAGGTCCCTGACCAATATAGTTGTAACCTGCAGTTAGTGAAAGTGTAGGATAATATCCGGCTTCAACAGCTTTCTTATTGAATACAAGTAATTCTTCTTGTTTTTTCAAAAGAAGATATTCTGTTCTGTTTTCTACATTAGGAGTTTCAGTCAATGCTGCCGATGTAGCTTCAAATTCTTCTGAAGGAATTTCGATTTTGGTTTCAATTGGCATACCCATATAAAACTTTAAAGCATTTTCCTGTAACTCAACCTGATTCTTAACTTGTTGACGCTCTGTATCAATGTTTGATAATTTTACAATGATACGGTCTAAATCAATTTTCTTGGCCAAACCATTGTCAAATTGTCCTTTTACAATATCGCGAACTTTAGTAGTATTGGCATATGTACTGTCTAATAAAGTTAAAAGGTCTCTTTGAACATAAACAGTATAATAATTGTTGGCTACTCTTTCAATTACCTGTTCTTCTGTCAGCTGATCATTTATCTGATAAAATTCACGTGTCGAACGGGCGGCCCTCAGTCCTGTAAATACAGACTGATCAAAAATTGCCTGAGTTAAAGAAAGTCCTGCAGTAGAAGTCCATTTTTGGCCTAATGGCGCTAAAAGTGTAGTTCCTGGAGCGCCAAAAAAATCTCCAGGTAAAGCATTTAACTGCAAAATAGGATTGTAAGTCAAATTTCCGTTTGCAGAGATTTGTGGCAGTGCTCTTGAACGTATTTCCTGAATTTTATACTCACTGTTTTCAACCTGCAATTTAGATTTCTTAGCTTCTGCTTTATTTTGAAGAGCGTAGGTAAGAGCGTCTTTTAGGGTTAGTGTCTTGACTTGTGCATTGGCGGAGAGGCCAACACTGCACAAAAATATTAGAACGATTCTTTTCATATAGATTGATGATTAAGTAATAATTTTTTTAAGTTGTTTTTCTAATTCTGCAATTCCTAATGGTGTTGACATTGCTCTGGTGTGATATTCTAAGGCCTCTAATTCTAATTTTTGCGATTCTTTGTCTGATACTGTTGTTTCATTAATATGAAAAATTAAAGTATAATAAAACCGTACATATACATCAATATTCAGGTCTGCCCTGTATAAGTTTTCACGAATTCCTTTTTCAATATTTTCTCTAAACCATTGGCTGCATTGTTCTATTTCCTGAGTCATAACTTTATGGTAAATTTCAGGATAATGTTTTTTAAGCTGATAAATGGGAGACGAATCCATACTGTTTGTAAACATTTCGCAAAACATTTCACGGATCTCAAAATTCTCCTGAATTGCATTATTGTTTTTAGCTACAATCGTATCAATGATTTCATGTACCTGTTTATGAACTAAAGTTGTGCTTTCTTCTATTAAAATCTCTTTATTACAAAAGTATTTGTAAATCGTTTTTTTTGAAATGCACATTTCACCTGCGATATCATCCATTGTGACACTTTTAAAACCTAGTTTTAAAAATAGCTCACTTGCTTTTGATATGATTTTCTCTTTCATTATTAATTTTCTCTTTCATTACAAATATATTCAGGAAACTAAAGTTAAGAAAAAACTGTCCAATATATTCGTAATTATTTTACATTCCCTTATTCATTTCGTAAGATTTATATGCTGAATTCTAAGTTTGCAATAAGTTTGATGTCTTTTCCTAACGCTAATCCTCCATTGTGGTTATAGGAATTATAGTCTAAACCAAAATCCTGGCGTTTAATATCCCCTTTAATTTCAAAAGCTACTTTTTTCTCCCCATTATAAGTATTGACACCAATAAACTCTGCATCAAGCTCTACTACTTTGGTCACATCTTTTATGGTTAAATCACCTTTAAAGAAATTGATATTATTATTTACTTTTTGAAAAGAGGTCGATTTGAAACTAATAATCGGATGCTCATTCACGTTAAAAAGATCATTTAACTGTAAGTGAGAATCAATTTGTTGAAAACTGTCATTCTTGTTATTTATGTCTAAAGAAAATTCAACAGAAGCATCTTCAATTTCATTATCCTCGATATTTACATAGCCATCAAACTTGTTTGCGTTTCCTCCCAAATAAGCAATTATCGAATGCCTCATTTTTATTAAAACATCTGACTGGCTAGAATCTACGGTCCATGTTGTTTTCATATATTTTTGATTTTGTTGAGTTTATGCTTGCTTAAAATCTTTTGGAAACTTAAATAGTGTTTTCAGTTTCCGTGTGCAAATATAAACAGGAAACTTAAAACACCAAAAAAGTTTCCATGTTTTTTTAAAATAATTTTAAGAGAGCGAGAGGAGTATGAAAACATCAGATTAAAATCATTTCGAGCAATTAAATTTTAGACCATAATTTCACATTTGAATTGTATCTTTGGGCTCGTAATCAGATTTTCATTTTTATGCACCATATTAGCCAGTACCAGGATTTTTTTATTAATTATCTAAAAAGCCAAAACATTAGCAAAGAGCCTAAAAACCTTTATGAACCTATTGAATATATTTTGGGACTTGGGGGCAAACGGATGCGTCCGGTACTAACTTTAATGGCAGCAGAAGTTTTTGATGCCGATTATAAAACAGCACTTCCGGCTGCAATGGCGGTAGAAGTTTTTCATAACTTCTCTTTGGTTCATGATGATATTATGGATGATGCACCTTTGCGAAGAGGAAAAGAAACAGTGCATGAGAAATGGAACCTTAATACAGGAATTCTATCCGGAGATGCAATGCTTATCCTTGCTTATCAATACTTTGAGCAATACGAGCCGGAAATCTTCAGGGATTTAGCAAAGCTTTTCAGTAAAACAGCGCTCGAAGTTTGTGAAGGCCAGCAATGGGATGTAGATTTTGAATCACGTTCAGATGTTACTATTCCTGAATATCTGAAAATGATTGAGTATAAAACAGCTGTTTTGGTTGCGGCTGCTATGAAAATGGGTGCAATTGTAGCCAAAACTTCTGGAAAAGAAGCCGATTTGATTTATGATTTCGGACTTAACTTAGGATTGGCCTTTCAGCTGCAGGATGATTATTTAGATGCTTTTGGAGATCCTGAAACTTTTGGAAAACAAGTAGGAGGAGATATTATCGAAAACAAAAAAACCTATTTGTACTTAAAAGCAATAGAGTTTTCTGCTTCTGAAAAAGCGGCAGAATTGCAGAGTTTATTCACTTTGCAATTGGAGGACAACGCTGATAAAATAGAAAAGGCCAAAGCGATTTTTAACGAATCGGGTGCATCGGAAGCTACTCAAAAAGCGATAGAAATGTACACTTTTAAAGCTTTTGAAACACTTGAAAAAATGGATATCAGCACAGAAAAGAAAAAGATCCTGAAGACTTTTGGCGAAAATCTAATGGGCAGAAAGGTTTAATATTCAAATTATGGATGCTTTAATAAATAATTTTTTTACCGACAGAAATAGTAATGCGAAAATGCAGCTTTTTTTTGCGGCATGTTTTCCTTTTTTTACCCTTTTTGCTTTAGGAATTGACAGTGTTGCATTTGAAGAAAATTATTTTGACGGGCGACAAATTACAAATATTTTAGCTATACTTTATTTTTCTTTCTTTTTTTGGGTTTTCGGTTCTTATTTAAGGAGACTAATGTTTGTAATGGTTTTTTTGTCTTATATAGGAGAAGTGATTTTTTGTACTTTACTTGGAATGTATCATTACAGAACAACCGTTATTCCATTATATGTTCCTTTCGGTCACGCCATTGTTTATGCTTCCGGTTATGTTTTTGCCCATACACAATGGGCGCTCAAAAATGATAATCTGCTTCGAAAATATTTTGCAGTTGGATTTGCGTTACTGTTTTTAGCCGTTGGAATATTTCTTAAAGATGTTTTTTCATTGATCTTCGGAGTTTTTTTCTTTTTGATTTTAAAGCGAAAAAAATGGCAGAATTTATATTATTTCATCGCCCTTTGTGTTATATTTATTGAGCTAGGCGGAACATATTTTCAATGCTGGAAATGGGTGCCAAAAACCTTTGGATTAATTCCTGCAGCTAATCCGCCAATGGGAGCTGTATTTTTCTATGCGGGCGGAGATGTCATCTTATCTAAAATTGTAGATTATTGGAAATTAAAAACTATAAAATCCCAATATTGATTGTTATTGAATTGATTTTTGAGATTGCTATTGAAATTGAATTTGATCTTTGAGATTACCATTGATTTTTGCCATTGAAATTGAATTTTGAAATTGTATAAACTATGTATGTTTCGCCGTTAAATGCCGATTTATTATTTGAAGAAGCTCAAAAGGATTCTTTATACCTGAACTTGATTGAGCAGCTCAATAAAGATTTTAATCTGGCAAACGAGGGAATTGATTTTCCGCTAAGCATCACTCCGAAGGAATTAAAAATCCAGCTTCACGAAAAAATATACAGAATGATTCAGTACAAATTTGCTGAATATCTGAATTTGCTCTACATTATTGATGTTCCGGAAAATGAAATTAAACAACTCGACGGATCAGATTTAATTATCCTCGCAGAACAGGTTTCTTTTTTGATTTTGAAGAGAGAATGGCAGAAAGTTTGGTTTCGAAATTTTTACAAGTAAGTTATTCAGTTATCATAATACTATAATTACCTATCTGAATTTTTCAATGCGTTTAGTGAATATGTTAGCACCAAAAATAATTGCTCCCATAATAAATGGAACAAAGTGAGAAATTTGCCAAAAAAGATCAATACCGGTTTTTAATCCTTGGTCGATCGTTTGAAACATGCCTAATCCAATAAAAAATAAGCAAATGGTAAAAAGTACAAATTGAATTTTATAATTTATTTTAATCATTATTATGAATTTTAATTAAACAAATCAAAACCTTAAAAATACACCCTCACAAAAGGCATAAATGCAGATCCGTAAAGGCTTCTTTTGCTGTTGAATAGAACATCATAACGACCGCCTATAGTTACGCTTCCGGATCTGTAACCGGCCCCTAAAAACAAAGCCGTATTCCAGTAATTGTCGGAAAAAGCAGTATTCATAGTAGTCGCCTTATAATTTGTATTTACACGTACCTGTTCCAGTTCGGCAGAGAACTGAACTTCAGGAATTGGATTTACTAAGCCTATAATGCTTCCTCCATAGACATAGGAACTGTAGTAATTTTTAGAAGAAAGATAACCAAACTGCAGTCCGGCACCAACAGCTACAATTTCGTTAATGTTGTAAATGGCACTTGGCATTACAGAAATATCTGTATATCCTGAACCAAATCCAAGACCTAGTCCGCCACCAAATTGTACTTTATTCCAAAACTGATGATTGTTATCGATTACATTATTTTCTTCCTGCGCAATTATAAGATTTGAAAATAGGCTAATCAAAATCACAAAAAATGATTTGAAAACGATTGAAAGATGAATATTCTTCATAGTTTGCGCTATTTTTAACAAATTTTTACGTAAAAGTACGTAAAAAAATCATTTAAATAATATCGTTTGTTGTACTTTTGCCATTCTATATAACAAAAAGTATATTCACTCAAATATTATGGATAGGTTTTCATTTTTAAATGCAGCGCATACCGAGTTTTTTGCACAATTATACGATCAATATTTAGTAAACCCAGACAGCGTTGAGCCAAGCTGGAGAAGTTTTTTTCAGGGCTTTGACTTTGGACAAACAACTTATAATGATGAAAATCCTGTGCAAACAATCGTTGAGTATGTAACGACTAACGACAACACAGATTACAGTAAAGTTTCTGAAAAATTACAAAAAGAATTTAACGTTTTAAAATTAATTGATGGCTACCGTACACGTGGTCATTTGTTTACTAAAACAAATCCGGTTCGTGATCGCAGAACTTCATCGCCAACTTTGGATATTGAAAACTTCGGACTAACAACTGCTGATCTTTCTACGGTTTTTGACGCTGCAAAGGTTATTGGTGTTGCTCCTTGCTCTCTGCAGGATATCATTACCCGCCTTAAAGCAATTTACTGTCAGCATATTGGTGTTGAATATATGTACATCAGGAACCCTGGTGTTGTAAAATGGATTCAGGATAAATTGGGTGTGAACAACAATCAGCCTAATTTCTCAACAGAGGAAAAACAAACGATCCTTAATAAATTAAATGAAGCCGTTTCTTTCGAGAACTTTTTGCATACTAAATATGTAGGTCAAAAACGATTTTCATTAGAAGGTGGTGAAACTATTATCCCGGCTTTGGATGCTTTGATCGAAAAAGCGGCTGAAAAAGGAGTGGAACAATTCGTAATGGGTATGGCTCACCGTGGTCGTTTGAATGTTTTGGCAAACATCTTCGGAAAATCAACTCAGGATATCTTTAGCGAATTTGATGGTAAAGATTACGATCAGGAATACTTTGATGGTGATGTAAAATACCACTTAGGGCTTACTGCCGACAAAAAAACAAGATCAGGAAAAAGCATCAACATCAATTTGGCACCAAATCCTTCGCACTTAGAAACGGTTGGAGCTGTAATTGAAGGAATCACAAGAGCAAAACAAGATAAATATTACGCAGACGATTTCTCAAAAGTATTACCAATTGCCGTTCACGGTGATGCTGCAATTGCAGGACAGGGTTTACTGTATGAAATCATTCAAATGGCACAATTAGACGGTTACAAAACCGGAGGTACCATTCATATCGTAATCAATAATCAGGTTGGATTTACTACCAATTATTTAGATGCACGTTCTTCTACTTATTGTACAGACGTTGCCAAAGTAACGCTTTCGCCTGTATTACACGTAAATGCTGATGATGCTGAGGCTGTTGTTCACGCAGTATCTTTTGCATTAGATTACAGAATGGAATTTGGACGTGACGTATTTATCGATTTATTAGGATACAGAAAATACGGTCATAACGAAGGTGATGAGCCTCGTTTTACACAGCCGGTTTTATATAAAATCATTGCAAAACATCAAAATCCAAGAGATATTTATGCTGAAAAGCTTTTATCAGAAAGAGTTATTGATGCTAATTATGTAAACACAATTGAAAAAGAATACAAATCAGACCTTGAACAAAATTTAGAAGCATCCCGTAAAAAGGCGTTGACAATCATTACACCATTTATGCAAAATGAATGGAAAGGATTCCAACAGGTGTCTGATGATGTGATGTTGAAAAAAGTAGATACTACTTTCGATAAAAAAGTTTTGGATTCTATTATCAATACTATTTCAACTTTACCTTCTGATAAAAAATTCATCAATAAAATCAACAAGATTGTATCTGACAGAAAGGCTGGATATGATAACAATACTTTAGACTGGGGAACAGCAGAAGCATTAGCTTACGGTTCTCTTTTAACTGAAGGATTTGATGTTAGAATTTCGGGTCAGGATGTGGAGCGTGGTACATTCTCACATCGTCATGCGGTTGTAAAAGTAGAAGATTCTGAAGAAGAGGTAATTTTATTGAACAGCATCGAAAACAAAAAAGGAAACTTTGGCGTATTCAATTCACTTTTATCAGAATACGGAGTTTTAGGATTTGATTACGGTTATGCATTAGCAAACCCGAATGCCTTAACAATCTGGGAAGCACAATTTGGAGATTTCTCTAACGGAGCACAAATTATGATCGACCAGTATATTTCTTGTGGAGAAGATAAATGGAACAACCAAAACGGTATTGTTTTATTATTGCCTCACGGATACGAAGGTCAGGGAGCAGAGCACTCTTCTGCAAGAATGGAGCGTTATTTACAGCTTTGTGCAAGACACAATATGTATGTAGCAGATTGTACTACTCCTGCCAACTTTTTCCACTTGTTGAGAAGACAAATGAAAACGGACTTCCGTAAGCCTTTAGTAGTTTTCTCTCCAAAAAGTTTGTTGCGTGACCCAAGATGTGTTTCTTCAGTAGATGAATTAGCAAATGGAAGCTTCCAGGAAACTATCGATGACAATACAGTAGATAAAAAGAAAGTTAAAACTTTAGTTTTCTGTACAGGTAAATTCTACTATGATATTGTTGCTGAAAGAGAAAATAACGGAAGAAATGATGTTGCAGTTGTTCGTATCGAGCAATTATTCCCTTTCCCTGCTGAGCAGATCAAAGAAATCATTGCAAAATATCCAAAAGCAGATGATTACGTTTGGGCACAGGAAGAGCCTAAAAACATGGGAGCTTACAGCTTTATGTTAATGAACTTTGATCTTGTAAAATGGAGACTGGCTTCATTAAAAGCATATTCTGCTCCGGCTGCAGGAAGCTACACACGTGCAAAACGTCGCCATGCAGATGCAATCAGAATGGTATTCGATAAAGATTTATTTAGATAAAAAGAATGTTTCAAGTTTCACTCCCGATAGCTTCGGGATTGAAACCATAAAAACCTTAAACAAAAACAAAGATGATTTTAGAAATGAAAGTCCCATCACCAGGGGAATCAATAAAAGAAGTTGAAATTGCAACTTGGTTAGTAAAAGACGGAGATTATGTAGAAAAAGATCAGGCGATTGCTGAAGTTGATTCAGATAAAGCTACTCTTGAATTGCCTGCTGAAATGAGCGGTGTAATTACACTAAAAGCTGAAGAAGGTGATACAGTAGCAGTAGGTGCTGTAGTTTGTTTAATCGATACTGATGCAGCAAAACCATCTGGTTCTGCAGCTGCACCAGCAGCTGAGGCTCCTAAGGCTGAAGCTCCAAAAGCAGAAGTAAAAGCAGAAGCTCCAAAAGCTGAGCCAGTTCAGGCATCGGCAGCAACAAGCTATGCAGCAGGAACTCCATCTCCGGCAGCAAGAAAAATTTTAGACGAGAAAAATATTGCTCCTGCATCAGTTTCAGGAACTGGTAAAGGTGGAAGAATCACTAAAGATGATGCTGTAAATGCAGTACCTTCTATGGGAACTCCAACTGGTGGAAGCCGTGGGACTGAACGTACAAAATTATCAATGTTACGTCGTAAAGTAGCAGAAAGACTGGTTTCAGCTAAAAACGAAACGGCTATGCTTACTACTTTCAACGAAGTAAACATGACGCCAATCAACCAAATTCGTAACGAATACAAAGATGCTTTCAAAGCTAAACACGGTGGATTAGGATTAGGTTTTATGTCTTTCTTTACAAAAGCAGTTACAAGAGCTTTACAATTATATCCAGATGTTAACTCTATGATGGATGGTGACTACAAAATCGCTTATGATTTTGCTGATATCTCTATCGCAGTTTCTGGACCAAAAGGTTTGATGGTTCCTGTTGTTCGTAATGCTGAGTTATTGACTTTCCGTGGAATTGAAGCTGAAATCAAAAGATTGGCTTTAAGAGCTCGTGACGGTCAAATTACAGTTGACGATATGACGGGTGGAACTTTCACAATCACTAATGGTGGTGTATTTGGTTCTATGTTGTCTACTCCAATTATCAACCCTCCACAGTCAGGAATTTTAGGAATGCACAACATTATCGAGCGTCCAATTGCTGTAAACGGTAAAGTTGAAATTCACCCAATGATGTACGTAGCACTTTCTTACGACCACAGAATCATCGATGGACGTGAGTCTGTTGGTTTCTTGGTTGCGGTTAAAGAAGCTTTAGAAAACCCGGTAGAATTATTGATGAATGGTGATGCTAAAAGAGCATTGGAGTTGTAATTAATAATCCTTTCAATTATAAAACCCCATTTGATTTTCATCATTTGGGGTTTTCTTTTTATATTCGGAACATAAATATCTGAATATGAAAATAAAACTAATACTACTTACCATTATATTGGGTCTGAATTTTGTTTCTGCAAATCCGCCAGTCAAAAAACGCATATTGGTTTATACGAAAAACGGAAAAGGGTATGTGCATAAAAATATTGCAGCCAGTGTAGAGGCTTTAAAGAAAATTGGCGAGGCAAATAATTTAATTGTGGATGTTTCAGATGATCCTTCGGTGATGACTATCGAAAATTTAGCAAAGTACAGCTGTCTTGTTTTTTCGAATACGTGTAATGATATTTTTGATACAGAAGAACAAAAGCAGGCATTTGCAGCTTATATCCAGCGGGGAGGCGCATTTGTAGGGATTCATAGTGCTTCTGATTCTGAACGTTCCTGGCCTTGGTATGCAGAGTTAGTAGGAGGGAAATTTAAAAAACACCCGGCTTTTCAGTCTTTCGAAATAAAAGTGATTGATAAAAATCATCCTGCGACTTCAAAACTTCCCGAAGTTTGGAAAAAGGAAGATGAATGTTACTATATGGATGAACTCAATCCAAATATTCATGTAGTATTGGCTGCTGATCTGCGAACTGTGAATGATAGTGAAAAAGGTGTTTATCCGGGGCGTATTTTTGGGGATTACTTTCCATTGGCCTGGTTTCATGAATTTGAAGGTGCCAGAGTGTTTTACACGGCTTTGGGGCATGATAGTAAAGATTATTCAGATCCTGTATATATACAGCATCTTACCGGTGGAATTTTATGGGCATTGGGAAATGCTAAAGATTCCCATTTCAAGGAAAAAAGAAAATGATTAAATAATATACTTGTTCTTTAACTATGAGAAATGAAGGTTTTTACTTTCTATTTCAAATACAAATAATGATTATAATAATCAATAATCGCTTTTCCTTCCAATAAAACATCAGCGCCAATTATGCCATGAACCGGTTTTGCTTTGTATTGCGTTAATGCTTCGTTGACATGTGAAAGGTCAAAAATTACGATACCAAAATCATTGTTTTTCCAGGAACCAATCTGTACTAAATTTTGTTTTGAAATTTGTGTTTTCATTCCGGTTCCGCCTGCACCGGCAGCTTTAGTTTTAGATTTTTTAGAAGTTAATTCAAATCGCTCAATACTTTCAAATCCGACGCAGGAATTGGAAGCACCGGTATCTAAAATGAAATTTCCCGAAACGCCGTTGATCTTTGCCTTAATCAGTAAATGCTGCGTTTTGATGATTTTGAATTTTATTTTTTTGTATTTCTCTTTTTTGAGAACTTCATGAAGATTTTCCATTTTCGATAATGATTGAAAACCAAAAATAAACCAATTACAGTCAATAAACTAATGATGTAAACGATATAATTTGAAACATTTTCTTCTGTGGAAACCGAACCGTAATACACAAACGAACTCCAGTAATAAGGCGATTTTTTAGCATTCGGAATCGATTTATCATTTAAGAAATCAAGTTTGGCATTTGTATTGGCTTCAAAATAAGTTTGTTTGTTTTGGATGTTTTTATAAAAATCAGTCATAAAAACCGAAGTGGTGTAATCGTTTACTTTCCATAAAGAAAACAACAGATTCTGCGCTCCTGCAAACTGAAACCCCCTTGCAACACTCATGGCTCCTTCAGCTTTATAGAGTTTTCCTATTCCGGTTTCACATGCACTTAAAACCATTAAATCCGGATTGATATTCAGGTTGTACAATTCTGAATATAAAACTTCCCGATCATAAAATTTGATGCTTGCCGGAGTTTCAATATCGCCAGATGAAGCATGTGTGCTTAGATGCAGAATCGAATAATTAGTAGCATTTTGTTTAAAATTTGCAAAGCTGGCTTCTGAATTTTCTAAATATTTTCCTTTAAAATTAATGCGGATAGATTCTAATTCTTTCTTCGAATAAGCCAATTCAAAAGCTGTTTTTTCGAATACAGGAAAAACACCCAAAACGGTTTTTTCTGATTTTGGAATGGGTTTTGAATTCACATACATGTTTGCCGAATTATTATAGGCAATTTTAAAATCATTGAGCAAATAATGCATTTTGGCAAAATTTGTTGTATTTGATTTGCGTGTAATCAATGCCTCAAACGGAAGAAAATTCAAAATGCCATCCGGAACAATGATTAGGTTTTGATAAACCGAATTACCAGGCAATTGTAATAGATTGTAAACATTATTTCCGGAACGATTATAACCCGAAATATCATTTATAATTGCATTGGCATCATTGAAATAATCCAGAAAAAAAAGAATATCAGTTATTTTTCCGTCTCCAATTGGAACTCTTTTTAATGAAATCCGATTATGTTGCAAAGTAAAATAATACAATTTTTCAGCACCCATAAAATAATAAACCATCACGGCTTTGTCATTTTCTAATTTCTTAAACAATGATTTTAATTCATAATTTTCCGGTATGTAATCTGCATTTTCAGCCTGAATTTTCTTTAGGGAAAGCATCGATTCATTTTGTTTTTTAATGAACTGATTTATTTTTGAAATATCGGCTAAATCCCCTTTTTGCTGTTCTTTTAAAATGGCGTTATTCAGATTTTGAAATTGCTGCAAAAGCTGTTTTTCTGCTGCGGAAGCGTTTTTAATATTCGAACGATAACTTTTTAAAATTCCGGCTTTGGTTCGTTCAGATAATTGAAAAGCTTGTTCCAGATATTCAGCTTTTCCTTCTTTTTCATATAAATTATTATAAATCGAAATACATTTTTCAGTCCGGTTTCTGGATCGCAATTGCATCAGGATTTTGGAGTTTTCGTAAACCAAACCGTTCATGAGTAAATCTTCAATATAAAATGAAAGAGCAAAAGCTTCCAGTGCTTTTTTGGGTTGATTTATGTTTAAAATTTCTCCTTTTAAATCAAGAGCATCAACTAAAACTGTTTCTGCGTACAATTGATTTTTATTTGGGAGACTGTTCTTTGAATTGTAATCAGGAATTAAAGTTTTAAAAACAACCATAATTTGGTTTGAACTTTCTTCATATTTTCTTTCATCAAATAGAATCAGAGCTTTTTCATAATAAAGTTTAGCCAGTTTTCTCGGCTGATGGTCAGGAGTTTTTAAAAATAGTTTTTCGGCTTTTTCCAGATAAGAACTTGCTGTTTCGAAGTTTCGTCTTTGGCGATTAAACGTAGCAAGATTTCGATAAGAATTGGATAAAGTTTCGAATTGATCTTTCTCTTTTTGAAGAAATTTTATTGAAGATTCAAATGCTTTTTCGGCTTTTTCTTTTGTTCCGGGAAATAATAAATTTCCGTCAGAGCTTAGTAAATAATTATTCCCAAGATTATTCAGTAAAATTCCTTTTAGTTCGTTTGACAATTTTTTAGTTTTTAAAGTATTTTCCAAAAGTTCAATTGCCATTGAAATTTTTCCAGAACTCTGATAAACGTTTGATAAATTAAGGATTGCTGCTATTTTTTGTGATTGGTTTTTCTCAGTTTCAGCAATAAAATAATACTGTTTTATAGTATTTTCGGCGCTGTCATAATCTCCCAAAACAGTGTATAAATTGCCTAAAGGCTTAAGGCAGTATTCAATAATATCGTAATCTTTAAGTTTATATTTCTGATAGAATTGCCAGGCTTTTTCATAACTTGAAATTGCATGGTGTGTCTGACCAAATTGATTCTGGTAATAGGCTTTGTTGCAGTTTAAAACTACAATGGATAGCAATTCGTCTTTGGTTTTTGGTTTTTGATTTTTCCAGAAAGTGTTTTCTGCATTCGTTAAATTTTGTAATGCTTTTTCAGAAGGGTTTGCAACAAAAACATCAATTGCATTGTAAATTTTGTCTTCGGGATTTTGCCCAAAAACATTCAGGTTAACAAAAAGAAAGATTAAACCATATAAGTGATATAAGTTCATATTATAGTTGTTGGTATACTAAAATAAATCATATAAGCTTATGTGTTATATCTTTTTGAATTTAAAAAACTTAAATTTACTTAAATCACTTATATGGTGGAAATATTTAAAACCTCCAAATCCCATACACCTGAAAATAATTAAAATCCTGTTCGAAGTTGATCACATAACGCGCTCCTAAACTCGGGCCGATTCTGGCAAAACCTGCTGTTAGGTCAAATAGAATGCCAGTTTTAAAATCTGCAAAGGAGTTTTTTATGGTGTTGTTTGTTATTTTTGTATCTATTAAAAGATTTTCTTTTTCATTTTCAAAAGTTTCTATTTTTATATCCTGATGCTGTTGGGATGCCACATTGATATTAGCCTGAATTCCGGCTCCGACTCCGATATAATTATTAATGTTGTACCGAATCAAAACAGGAACTTCCCAGTTGACGTTTTTATTTTCAGTTGTAGTGGTGGTACGTATTAATCGCCTTGTTCCGTTTGCATTGGTGTCAAATGCCGTTGTAATATTGACTGCGCTGTTATATTTATTTAGAGCATTAACCCATTCTGCCTGCCAGTAAAAACGATATGATTTGAAAGGTGAAATAGTAGCGCCCACAAAATAACTGGTTGATTTGTCTAAGTCTGAATATAAATTATATCCAGCTTTTGCGCCGATCGAGATTCCGGGTAAAAATCGGGTAACGGCGTAATTGGTTATGATAGGTTCATTTTTATCGAAAATAATAGATGTCCGGCTTTTGGTTTTTACTTTATGAAAGTCTTCACTGAATTTCATCGAATAACGAACAAAACCTTTGGTACTGTCTTTTTCCTGAACGTTTTTTTGCTCAGTTCCCGGAAGATAAATATTCTTAAATGTAAAAATGATTTGTTTTTTTGTAATGATGGTGTCGAGACAGCTTACGGTTGGCTCTTCGCCTTTTGGACAAATTGGGCATTCGGGATACATATTTTCGATCTGGAATGTTTTTTTGTCAAACATATCCGGGATATCGGTTTCTAAACGGATTTTTCGAGCAGGACCTTCGCCATTGTTTTGAAAACGGGTTTTGAATTTTACTCTTTTAAACCGTACCAGCCTGTAATTCATAAAACTCCCGTTTGAACCCATTTTGTTGGGGTCGTGAGAGGTTAAGATTTCCATTTCGAGGTTTTTGACTTTATGATTTTTAAAACTGCGGTTGGGTACAAAAATCCCACGCATGGTAACCGTTGCGCTGGTATCTTTGATCATTTCAGGTGTTGTTTTGAAAGTATAAAAAACATTGCGTGTTTCGTTTGGATTGGCATCGTCAAATTCCAGAATCGAAACATTATGATAAAGTGTATGTGCTTCTTTTAAGCTGGCTTCTAAATCTTCTTCTGTGGTCGTGTTTTTATATTTTTTGAATTTTACAGTGTTTTCTGCAGAAGCGACATAGGAGTTTGTGTCGTCAAGATCATCGACTGAAGCAATCATATTTTCTTTTACTTCACGTTCTCCGGCATGCGTTCTGAAATCAACGAGTTCGAAATTGTTGTTTTTGAATTGTTTTTCGTTGTAAAAAAGATAGAGCTTTCCATTGGCAACATAATTTTCCAGATTTTGATAACTAACTACGACTACCATTTCCTGATCCGGAATCGGGTCACAGTTTTTTATAATAGCGAATCCATTTTGGTCAGCGATGGAGGCGATGTCTTTATAATCTGTGTCGGTAATGTCGTTTACAGCTACTTTTTTAGGGCGGGTTGCCGGAGGTTTTCCGTTATCATAATTGTTGGTTACGGCAAGTCTGGCAGTATAATTTCCTTTGTTTTTATAAACGTGTTTCGGCTCTGCCTGTTTGCTGTAATGCCCGTCGCCCATTTCCCATAAGTAGGAATAACTAGGTTTTGGCGCACCTGCAATTGGGATTAAAGGCGGTGTTTCGGGTTTAAAAGTTACCGAATTGCCTTTCTGAGCATAGTTGATATTTGCTCTTCGGGTGATGGTGTCTTTTACTTTGGTCTGCGCCAACACCATTGCTGATGAAAGGATAATGAAACAGCATAAAAGTTTTTTCATGGTCGAGGAGGTTTTTAGCCCTGATGGAAGCGGCATCTCCCGATTTAGAAAAACAAGGCTTTTTAGCCGTAGTTTTTGTTATCGGGAATACAGCGGACAGCAGGATTAGCTTCTGAAAATCATCAGAATGAGTTTAAAACAGCATTAAATGTAAAAAAAAGTGGTGAGCAAATCACCACTTTTTCTTAAAAAAGTATTTTGTAAGTTACTGAATAGCATTGATTGCTGCTACCAGTTGGGCTTCGGAGCCGACTGTTGTTTCGGCTAAAGTAAAGGTGTAGGTTTGATTGGCAGCAATTGTTACCCCTTTGATTGCGTAACGCCATTGGCCGTTATCTTCTGTAGCAAAAATGATGTGACAGGCTAAACCAACCGGAATTTGTCCGTAATGTTCGCTAAACAAACCTGCAGCTGTGTAAGTATCTAATTTTGCAAGAGCATTTGTTCCTTCTCCGTCATAAGACAGGTAAATTGCGCAGTTGTTGTTGTCATAACCTTCAGGAGCATCTACCAAAATAGTAGTTTTAGGTCTTGGATCGCTGTAGAAACGGTCAACATTTGTCCATCCAAAGTTTCCAAAAGTTACATAATAATTGTTTCCTTCTCCCTGTACACCGCCTTTTCCGTTGGCTCCGTCAGCACCAGCTTTGGCTTCTCTCCATACAAGTTCTTCTGCTTCATCAATTACACCTGTCCAAAGTGTCATAGTATTGTCCAGTCCGCCTGTTAGGTTTGTAGGAATAATCATATTCATAGTACACGAAGTCTGAAGTTCAACACCGCCTTGTGTGGCTTTGATAAAAAATTCTCCTCCTGAGATTAATAAATTTTTCTTTCCGTCAGCCATTAAGCCCATAGTTGGTTTGTTGGTTACCAACATACTTCCTTTGTCAAAAAGCTCCACAAATTCAATGTCGATTGCTCCTGTTACAGCATTTCCGTTTTTGGTAAGACAGTTTCCGTTGATGTTAAGTTTAACACCTTTTGCAGAAGTTATCGTAATTGTTCCGTCTCCGGCTGTTGCTGTAAAATGTTGTGTTTTTCCTGCCAAAGCGTTGTCTCTTACCGCTGCAAATTCTGATGCAGATGGTGGCGTAACTTTGTTATCTCCTTCGCTGTCATCACAACTTGCGAAAGCCGCTAAGGCTAAAAATAATAATCCGATTTTTCTAAAATTTGTATTCATGATTTCTAATTTTTATAAATCTGAGCTGATCTTTATCAGTTGGTTTTCAGATTCGGGTTGTTAATTTAATTTTTATATCCTTACATCAACTCGGGTTTGATATTGTTACCCTTGTTTTCAAAATTTATTTTTATTCTTTTTATATGACTATATCAACAGGCTTTTAAAATTGTTACCTCTGTTTTTTATTTTTTTTGAAGTTTATTTGGAAAAGCATTTTTCTTCAAAAACATTTCCGTCTTCATCGAGTGCAACCAGGATTTGTTTTTTGCGTGAAAGACTAATGATCAAATAAAGCCAGACAATTGACCAAAGCCCCAGTGTAGCAAAAACCAAAGTCAGCTGCAGGGAAGAATCAATTTGTTTTTTTTCTCTGGATAAAACCACATAAGGAAGTTTATCATTTTTTTCAATTACGATAAATCCGTTGCGAATTTTGTTCGACAGCGTCTGCTGGAACTTGGCAAAATCTTTCTCGGATGTAAATTGATAACTTCCCATATTTATGTGATTTTTTGATTCTAAATAACCCTTTACTGTCTTTATATCAACTGTCTTTTAAAATTGTTACCCCGCTTTTGTGTAATTTTTTTCAGATTCTTTTTTTTACTTTAGCTAATAATTTTCAATTATGGAAAAAAGTAAAATTCATCCCGACCAGAAATATATTGAAGGAATTGCCGCGAATGACTCGGTCATAATTCGTTCTATCTATAAAAATTTCGTTCCTAAAGTGGTCTATTATATCATGAATAATTCCGGAGACAAGGATCAGGCACAGGATGTGGTTCAGGAAATCATGATTTTGCTTTTTAATCAGGCAAAAGCCAATACATTACAGCTTACTTGTCCGTTTGATGCCTACTTCTTTTTGCTGTGTAAAAGGAAATGGCTTAACGAATTGAAAAAAACTTCGAATAAAGGGGTAACAATTAATGAAGATTTTGCATCTATCAATGAATCTGCTCTCGAATTGGTTGAAGAAACCGAACAATTTGATGAAAAACAGCAACTTTTTGATACGATGTTCCAGAAATTAGGAGACAAATGCCAGGAGGTCCTAAAATTGAGTTTTGCCATTAAATCGATGGAGGAGGTTGCCGAAAAGCTAAACGTAACGTACGGTTATGTCCGTAAAAAGAAATCGTTATGTATCGGACAGCTGACACAATGGATTCAGGAAGCAAAAAATTTTAAATCTCTTAAAAATAATTAGCCATGAACGAAGAACGCTACATATTATTTGATCAGTATCTGCAGGGAGAAATGACTGTTGAAGAAAGAAACAGCTTTGAAAGAACGCTTTCAGAAAATCCCGAATTTGCCGCTGAATTCAGAACGTTCAAAGAAGTTTTGGAACAATTAGAAAATAAATTCGGGCATGAGCAGGAAAAAGAGGCGTTTAAAGAAAACCTGTCTGCTATTGCAGATAAACATTTCAATAAAGAAAAGCCGAAAGTGTTCCCGATGCGTCCATGGTATTATGCAGCGGCAGCATCTGTAGCTATTTTATTCGGATTGTTCTTTTTTGACTACAACCAGAATCCGTCTTTTAATGATTATAACCATCCCGAACAGGCTTATTTTACAGAAAGAAGCAATACAAATGAAAATTTGGTACAGGCCGAAAAAACGTTTAATGAAAGAAAATTCAAGGAAGCCATTCCGTTTTTTGAGGCGGTTCTTAAAAATAAAAAAACCGCTGAAATTCAATATTATTATGGGGTTTCTTTATTGCAGGTCAGTCAGTATAATAAAGCAGAAACAGTTTTTAATGAATTGAAATCAGGAAATTCTGTTTACAAAGAAAAAGCACTTTGGAATCTGGCTTTATTAAAATTAAAACAAAAAGATTATAATGGCTGTAAACAAATCCTGCAGACTATATCTCAGGATTATGAAGGCTATGATGAGGTTCAGGAACTTTTGGATGCTTTGGAATAATTGTTACACAGCCATACACGGAGATTTTATACAGAGATTCGCAAAGTTTTAAAAATGCTTTGCGGATTTTTTTTTAGATTATACCCAAATAATAGATCTGTATACCAAGCTATAATTGCTATTTTTTTGCATATTGCCGTAATACAAACGAGAAAATAATACTTTATAGGACTTCGACTCCGCTCAGTCTGACAATTAGTAGAGGAAAATCCGTGTTACATCAGTGTTTTCACGAAAGTGAATCCGTTAAATCTGCGTCACAATTCCCTAATTGCTATTCATTTATTATTGTCGTAATTTTGGCGTTTTAAATTTTTGCAATTGGAACCTACTATTACAATCACAGATACACACACGCATTTATATTCTGAAGAGTTTGATCAGGATCGTGACGAAATGATGCATCGAGCCATAAATGCCGGAGTAACCCGTTTTTTTATTCCTGCTATTGATGCTGCAGCCACACAATCTATGTATGATTTGGAGCAAAATTATCCGGATTATGTTTTCCTGATGATGGGACTGCATCCTACTTACGTGAAAGATGACTATCTGGATGAGCTGAAACATGTTGAAACTGAACTTTCAAAACGAAAATTCTATGCCGTTGGCGAAATCGGAATCGATTTATATTGGGACAAAACGCATTTAAAAGAACAGCAAATTGCTTTTAGAAGACAAATCAAGCTGGCAAAACAATATAAATTGCCCATCGTGATTCATTGTCGTGGAGCTTTTGATGAAATTTTTGAAATTCTGGAAGAAGAAAAATCAGCTGATTTGTTTGGTATTTTTCACTGTTTTACCGGAACGTACGAACAGGCGCTACAGGCAATTTCGTATAATATGAAACTCGGAATCGGAGGTGTTGTTACATTCAAAAACGGAAAAATCGACCAATTCTTACACCAGATTGATTTAAAACATATTGTTTTAGAAACCGATTCGCCTTATCTGGCACCCATTCCGTACAGAGGTAAACGCAACGAAAGCAGTTATTTAGCAAATGTAATTGCAAAACTGGCCGAAATTTACGACCTTTCAGATACAGAAATTGCAGCAGCAACAACGCAAAACTCCAAAGACGTTTTCGGGATTTAATATGCCGATTACGATACTTTAATTTTTTTTTTGTTCTTTTGCCCACCTAAATTGATAATTATAATGCAGAAATTTGACGCTATTCGACCATTTTATGATTCTGAAGTAAACGAAGCACTTCATGGAGTTGCCAATCATCCGATGATGAAAACCATGATGAATTTTACTTTTCCGGAATTAAATGATGAAGTCTGGAAAGAACAATTGAAGAAAACACACTCTATTCGTGATTTTCAATGCAATTTTATTTATCAGACCATTCAGAAAGTTCTCGAAAAAAGTTCAGAAGGGCTTACAACTTCAGGCTTTGAGAAATTAGAAAAAAACACTCCTTATTTATTTATATCCAATCACCGCGATATTTTGCTGGATACCACTTTACTGAATGTTTGTCTTTTCGAACATGGTTTGGTTATGACAGCATCTGCAATTGGTGATAATTTAGTTAAAAAAGCATTTTTGAGCACCCTCGCAAAACTGAACAGGAACTTTTTAGTTTTGAGAGGTTTAACGCCAAGAGAAATGCTGCAAAGTTCGAAATTACTGGCAGAATATATGGGGCAGTTACTGCTTCGTGAGAATCGTTCGGTTTGGATTGCACAGCGTGAAGGTCGTACCAAAGATGGAAATGACGAAACCAATCCGGGAGTTTTAAAAATGATTGCAATGGGTTCTGATGAAGCGAATCCGATGGATTATTTCAAAAAATTAAAAATCGTTCCGGTAGCAATTTCATACGAATATGATCCGACGGACGTTCTGAAAATGCCGCAATTAATGGCAGAGGCTAATAACGAAGTGTACGTAAAAGACAAAAACGAAGATTTCATGACCATTTTAAGCGGTATCATGGGAACTAAAAAAAGAATCCATATTTCTGTTGGAGATGTTCTTGACTCTGAAATTGATCAGATTGTGGCTGAAAATGATAATTCGAACAAACAGATTCAGGCTTTGGCACAAACGATTGATGATTCTATTTTACAGAATTACCAGTTATGGCCAACCAATTTTATTGCTTACGATATTTTAAACGAAACCAATAAATACGCTCATTTGTATAAAGAAAGTGAAAAACAGCTTTTTGAGCGTCGTTTAGAAAAGAGAATAGGAACTGACAATGGTGTTGCCAGACAAGGATTTTTGGCTATGTATGCCAATCCGGTCGTGAATAAATTGAAATATCAGGATGCCTTCTAAAGCTAAAATACTCTTAATTTATACCGGTGGAACCATCGGGATGAGCAAAGACTTTGAAACAGGGGCGCTTAAAGCTTTTGATTTCGGAAAACTACTTAAAAATATCCCCGAAATAAAACAACTGGACTGCGAAATCGAAACGGTCTCATTTGAAAATCCAATTGATTCTTCGAATATGAATCCTCAAATGTGGGCCAAAATCGCTACTATTATTGAGGAAAATTACAATATGTTTGACGGATTTGTAGTGCTTCACGGTTCAGATACGATGTCATATTCGGCATCAGCATTGAGTTTTATGCTTGAAAATCTGGCTAAACCTGTTGTGTTTACAGGTTCACAATTGCCAATTGGTGATTTGCGTACTGATGCCAAAGAAAACCTGATTACAGCCATTCAGATTGCTTCACTTCAGGAAGACGGAAAGCCTGTTATAACTGAAGTCTGTCTGTATTTCGAATATAAATTATACCGGGGAAACCGAACGTCAAAAGTAAATGCGGAACATTTCAGGGCTTTTACAGCACCCAATTATCCGGAACTGGTAGAATCCGGCGTACACTTAAAATTAAACCGGCATTTATTTCTTCCGGTAAAAACCGATGCAAAACTGATTGTCCATAAAAACCTGGATAATCATGTAGCGATTATAAAAATGTTTCCCGGGATGAGCGAAACTGTTCTGGCTTCCATTTTAGCGACTAAAGATTTAAAAGGAGTTGTTCTGGAAACCTATGGTTCAGGAAATGCACCAACCGAAGACTGGTTTTTAAACCTGATAAAAAAAGCAATTCAGAGTGGAATGCATATCGTGAATGTAACCCAATGCTCCGGTGGAAGTGTCAACATGGGACAATATGAAACCAGTACAGCTTTGAAGTCGCTGGGAGTTATTTCCGGAAAAGATATTACAACGGAAGCGGCTATTACTAAGCTGATGTATCTGCTGGGACATACAGTAAGTATTCCGCAAAACGAATTTAAAACGATTTTTGAAACGGCTTTGCGTGGCGAGATTTCGCTATAGCCGGTTTATTTTAGATAAATAAGACAAGTATTGAAAGGAATTTTTAAAAATGCTTTTCTAACTCGTTTTTTTTCATGTTATTTGCAAACCAAAATAGAGAGGTGTCCGAGTGGTTGAAGGAGCTAGCCTGGAAAGCTAGTATATGGGTAACTGTATCGAGGGTTCGAATCCCTTCCTCTCTGCGAGATAAAATCTTCGGATTAAGATTTTAAATATATAGCCCAATTTTACACATAAAAATGTAGAATTGGGTTTTTTTTACTTCAATTAATTACTTTAATCCTTTGGTTATCGTTATCGGTTAAAAAAATATTTAACTACTTTTGAGTAATAATGTATGTTTATAAATGAATCATTTTTTACATTAAATGACAAAAGAGACACATATTGAAGAGAGCTTACTTACAAAGCTAAAAGATTTAAAATACATTTATCGTGCTGATATACGTGACAGATTTTCTCTTGAGCAAAACTTTCGTGAAAAATTTGAAGCACTAAATCGGGTTCGTTTAAGTAATTCAGAATTCGCACGATTACGGGATGAAATCATTACTCAGGATGTTTTTGCAGCGTCAAAAACACTTCGTGGAAAAAATTATTTTCAGCGTGAAGATGGAACTCCGTTGCATTATACTTTGGTTAATATCAAAGACTGGTGCAAAAATGATTATGAAGTAATTAGCCAGTTGAGAATAAATACAGAAAATAGCAATCATCGCTATGACGTAATTATTTTGATTAATGGTTTACCAATTGTTCAGATAGAACTGAAAGGAATCAGCATCTCGCCAAGACAGGCAATGCAACAAATTGTCGATTATAAAAATGACGCAGGAAATGGATATACCAATTCATTGATGTGCTTTATGCAGATGTTTATTGTCAGTAATCAATCGAATACGTATTATTTTGCCAATAACAGAAATCAACATTTTCAGTTTAATGCAGATGAACAGTTTCTGCCTGTTTATCAATTAGCTGATGAAAGCAATAAGAAAATTACAAATCTTGCGTTATTTGCCGATAAATTTTTGTCTAAATGCACTTTAGGCGAAATGATCAGCAAGTATATGGTTTTGGTAGAAAGTGAGCAAAAACTTTTGATAATGCGGCCCTATCAAATCTATGCTGTAAAAGCTATTGTAGATTGTATCAATCAAAATCGTGGCAATGGTTATATTTGGCACACAACAGGAAGTGGAAAAACCTTAACTTCTTTCAAAGCCTCAACTTTACTAAAAGAAAACCCTGAGATTGATAAATGTTTATTTGTTGTAGACAGAAAAGACTTAGACAGACAAACCCGTGAAGAGTTCAATAAATTTCAGGAAGGAAGTGTTGAAGAAAACACCAATACCGAAAGCTTAGTGAGACGTTTACTATCTTCTGATTACTCTGATAAAGTCATCGTTACCACCATTCAAAAATTAGGCTTGGCACTTGATGATACCAAAAATTACAAAGAGCGATTAAAGCATCTGAGCGATAGCAGAATGGCAATTATTTTTGATGAATGTCATCGTTCTCAATTTGGAGAAAACCATAAAGCCATTAAAGAGTTTTTCCCGAAAGCGCAGTTATTTGGTTTTACGGGAACTCCAATTTTTCCGGATAATTCAAATTATACAATTCGGGAAGGTGAAGAAGCTACCTATAAGACTACCGAATCTATTTTTGAAAAAGAACTGCACGCTTACACCATAACACATGCCATTGAAGATAAGAACGTACTGCGTTTTCATATCGACTATTACAAGGGACAGGGAGAAATAAATCCAAAACCCGGCGAAGCTATTTCACAGCAGGCGGTTGTAGATGCTATTTTAGAAAAGCATGATTCGGCTACTAACCATAGAAAATTCAATGCAGTTTTTGCAACAGCTTCAATTAATAATGCTATTGAATATTACCGCTTATTTAAACTCGCCCAACAGAAAAAATCAGAGGCAGACGGTGATTATGTTCCTTTAAATATTGCTTGCGTATTCTCTCCGCCTGCACAACTAATGGCAAAAGAAGGCGAACAAAAAAATGCCGAAGACATCAAGCAGTTACAGGAAGATTTGCAACAGGAAAAGTTCGACAATCAATCCAATCCTGAAGAAAAAAAGAAAGCACTGATTGAAATTATTGAAGATTACAATAAACAATTTGGTACCAATCATAACATCAATGAGTTTGACGCATACTATCAAAATGTACAAGCGCGAATAAAAGACCAGAAATGGGCAAATAAGGAACTTCCGCATAAAAAGAAAATAGACATTACCATTGTGGTTGATATGCTGCTTACCGGTTTTGATTCTAAGTTTCTAAATACTTTATATGTAGATAAAAACCTGAAATACCACGGATTGATTCAGGCATTTTCCCGAACCAACCGCGTGCTGAACGACACAAAACCTTATGGAAATATTTTAGATTTTCGTTCACAGCAGGAACAGGTAAACCAGGCAATTGCTTTATTTTCTGGTGAAAAATCAGAAGACAAAGCCATTAAAATCTGGATGGTTGATCCTGCTCCGGTAGTTATTGAAGAATACAAAAAAGCGGTTGAAGCTTTAGGTGTTTTTATGGAAGAAAACAATTTGGTCAACGATCCTTCTGAAGTGTATAACTTAAGAGGCGACACTGCAAAAATCACTTTTGTAAAAAACTTTAAAGAAGTTCAGAGATTAAAAACGCAGTTAGACCAATACACCGACTTAGACGAAACACAAAAAGAAGTTATTGAAACCATCTTGCCTGTCGATCGCTTACAGTCGTTTAGAAGTTCTTATTTAGAAACGGCTAAGCAATTTAAAGCCATCCAAGACAAAGAGGGTAACAACGCACCAGAAGACATTCAGCAACTGGATTTTGAATTTGTATTATTTGCTTCTGCGGTGATTGATTATGATTATATAATGAATCTCGTAGCAGATAACCTGCAGATGAAACCGTCTAAACAAAAAATGAGTAAAGACGAAATCATCTGTTTGCTGAGCGCTACTGCCAATTTAATGGAAGAACAGGAAGATTTAGCTGATTATATCAATAGTTTAGACTGGAACAAAGGGCAGGATGTGGACAAACTGCGCGCTGGCTACCAAAAATTTAAAGACGAAAAAAACGATAAAATATTAACCAATATTGCAATTATTCACGGTTTACAAACGGCCAATTTAAAAGCATTTGTAGCCAACATTATGAGCCGGAAGATTTTTGACGGTGAAAAACTGACTGATTTGTTAGAACCTTTAGAACTGAACTGGAAAGAGCGAAGCGTAAAAGAACAAGCTCTTATGACGGATTTGATACCGCTATTAAAAAAGCAAGCCCAAGGGCAAGAAATATCTGGACTTACGGCTTATGAATAAAAAAGAAATAACAGCGATCAATAAAAATGAGTATGATGTACTATTCAATCAGGCTGTAGCAGAGATTCACGCGACAAGGAGTCTTGTCGCGAGACAATTGAATAGTGCCACTACTTCTATTTATTGGAATTTAGGCAAACTACTTTTTGAAAAACAATTGGCAGAAGGGTACGGCAGTGGCATTGTTGGTCAATTGTCTGTTGACCTCAAAAGCAAATTTCCCGATATGGGCCTGTCTCCCCGTAACCTATGGGATATGAAACGTTTTTATGAAAGGTATCATCTGGCAGGTGAAAAACTGCGACGATGCGTCGCAGTTTTGCCGTGGCGACATAATTTGTTGTTATTAAGCAAGATACAATCCTTTGAAGAAGTTGAATTTTATGCCAACGAAGCCGTAACCAAAGGCTGGAGTAGAGACCTGTTGCTCAATGCTATAAAAATGGACCATTACGCCCACGTTCAAAAGCAAATCAAATCACACAATTTTAACGATACACTTTCCCCAGTTGATGCAGACTATGCCAACGAAGTTTTTAAAGACACCTACAATCTTGGTTTTTTAGGAATAACTGAAAACGTAAAAGAACTGGAATTAGAAAAAAGATTGGTAGAAAAAATTAAATCTTTTGTTTTAGAATTAGGAAAAGGTTTTTCTTTTATCGGTAACCAATACCGATTAGAATACAACCAAAAAGAATATTTTGTAGATATGCTTTTTTTTCACAGAGGTATGCAATCTTTGGTAGCTATTGAACTGAAAATAGGAAGTTTCAAAGCTGAATATGTGGGAAAAATGAACCTTTATCTTTCCTTACTCGATAAATTCGAAAAAGGCACAAACGAAAACCCATCTGTTGGTATTATCCTTTGTGCAGACAAAGACCATCTGGATGTAGAAATTGCATTGCAAGACATCAACAAACCTATTGGTGTGGCAGAATACCAACTACTATTACCAAAAGAAGAACTCCAAACCTTAGTGTTAAACGAATTAAATGCAAATAATGAGCAACCAAAATAAATTTATTCCTGAATTACGTTTTCCTGATTTTGAAAATGATAAGGAATGGAAAAATAGCACTATTGGCGAAATAGGCAAATTTTACTACGGAAAAAGCGCGCCAAAATGGTCATTATCTTCTGATGCGCCAACGTTTTGTGTAAGATATGGCGAATTATATACCAAGTTTGATACTATTATCTCTGAAATTAAATCACGAACAAACATCGACCCAAGCGATTTAAGATTTAGTAAAGGAGGTGAAATTCTTGTGCCCCGTGTAGGAGAAGTTGCAAAAGATTTTGCATCTCATTGTTGTTATCTACCATTTCCAAATGTTGCAATTGGTGAAATGATTAGTGTATATGAAACAAAAGAATATCCAATTTTCTACACTTATTATTTCAGGACATTAGAAAAGGAGTTTGCTCGAGTGGTTGAAGGACAAAATGTTAAAAACTTATATTATGTAAATTTAGAGCCAATCGTTATTGGAAAGCCTTCTATTGATGAACAAAAAAAAATAGCAGACTGCCTTTCTTCATTAGATGAATTAATAACCGCTCACACCAATAAATTAGAAACCTTAAAAACCTACAAAAAAGGATTGATGCAAAACCTTTTTACACAAGAAGGAGAAAAAGTGCCGAAGTTGAGGTTTAAGGAGTTTGAGAAAGATGGGGAGTGGAAAATAGAAAGGTTAGATAAAGTCGCTGAAATAATTACTGGAAATACTCCAAGTACTATTGAAACACAATATTACAATGGTGAAAAATTATTTGTTTCTCCTGCTGATATTAATGATAATAGACATATTACAAATACCAAGACTAAATTAAGTGATTTAGGATTTTCTAAAACAAGAAAAATAAAAGAAAATAGCGTTTTATTTGTTTGTATAGGTTCAACAATTGGGAAAATTGCTCAAAGTAAAGTTGAATGTGCTACAAATCAGCAAATAAACTCTTTGACTTGTTTTGAAAACTATTCCAACGATTTTTTATATTCAGTTTTAGAGTACAACGCTTCTAACATTGCTGATATGGCAGGGAATCACGCAGTTCCTTTAATAAATAAATCAGCATTTTCAGCCATAGAATTAAAATTTCCACCGTCATTAAAAGAACAGAAAAAAATAGCTGAAACCCTTTCATCGGTGGATAGCTTAATCAAAGAACAGTCAAATAAAATTGAGCAATTAAAATTACATAAAAAAGGATTAATGCAAGGGTTGTTTCCTAAAGTAAGAAATTAAAATATGAGTACATTAACTGAAATAGCTCAGGAATTAAAAGATACGAAGGAAAAAATCATTCTTGTTTACGCTTTTAACGCAACAGGTAAAACCCGTTTATCTGTTGAGTATAAAAACGTAACTAAGACTGAAGAGGGAAATCATACAGGAGTTTATTACAATGCCTTTAGTGAAGATTTGTTTGTATGGGACAATGATGAACCAAATGACAATCAAAATATAAAACTGGATATTGTATCAAGTTCATTAAATCAATTTCATTCATTATTACTTGATACTGATATACTAGAAGAAACTTTAGCATTATACCATCCAAGATATAAATTCAGTTTAAATCTTTATGAGGATGGAGACAGAGAAAAAGGTATTCATTCGGTTACTTTTTATGTAGATGATGAAAATACAAACCCAATAAAAATCTCCCGAGGAGAAGAAAGAATTTTTATCTGGTGTTTTTTTATAGCCTTATTTGAAACGGATTCCTGGACAGGTGTTCAGGACGCTCATTTTTTCATTGACGATCCTGTTTCTAGTATGGATGACCATAATATCTTTTTGACAGCAGAATCTATTATGAAGTTGATTGTTGATACCTTTCCAAAAAAACAGATAATAGTTACAACCCATCATATAGGATTGTTTTCTATACTATTTGATAGGTTAAGTAAAGGCGAAAAAAGTGACAAGTACAAAAAGAATTCAAAATTCTTTATGCTGAAAAAACAAAACAAAGAATTAGAATTAAAACCGTTTAACAAGGAAGTCTTTCTTTTTCATTTGCATCTATTACAAGTATTAGATGAAGCTAAAAAAGCAAATGAACTCTACACTTTTCATTATGTTCTTTTACGGCAGCTATTAGAGAATATTACTTCATTCATTGGTACAAGTCAAATTAAGATGCTGTTACAAGAAATAGAAATAGAAAAACCCGAAGATATCATTATGATGATTAATTCAGTATCTCACACTAGAGTTTTTGCTCCTAATATTAGTGAAATGAATGAAGAACAGATAAGAGTATTTAGTGAAGTTTTTGATAAGCTTGTAACTAAGTATAATTTCAAATTTTAATTGAAAATGACACAAAAAGAACAACAACAATTGGGTAAAACCCTTTGGGATATAGCAGATAATTTACGTGGAGCGATGAATGCCGATGATTTTCGGGATTATATGCTGTCGTTTCTTTTCCTTAGATATTTATCATCGAACTACGAAGCATCCGCAAAAAAAGAATTAGGAAGAGATTATCCCAATCTGGATGATAATGACAAAAGAAACCCTTTAAGCGTTTGGTACGCAGAGAATGAAGCAGATGTAGCTGAATTTGAAAAACAAATGCGCAGAAAGATTCACTATGTAATAGAACCAAAACATCTATGGAGCAGTATTGCTGAAATGGCGCGTACTCAAAATAAGGATTTACTTGAAACATTAGAGCAAGGTTTTAAATACATAGAAAATCAGTCTTTTGAAAATGCGTTTCAAGGATTGTTTTCAGAAATCAATCTGAACTCCGAAAAATTAGGAAAAAAACACGAGGATAGAAATGCCAAACTATGTGTCATCATTCAGAAAATTGCAGAGGGAATTAAAGATTTTTCTACCGATTCAGATACTTTAGGTGATGCTTACGAATATTTAATTGGTCAGTTTGCAGCAGGTTCAGGTAAAAAAGCAGGAGAATTTTACACGCCACAGCAAATATCTTCCATTCTTTCAGAAATAGTAACCTTAGACAGCCAAGACCCTACACAAGGTCCAAAAATAAGACTTGAGAAAGTCCTTGATTTCGCAAGTGGTTCCGGATCGTTGCTTTTAAATGTTAGAAAACGCATAAAAGAAAATGGAGGAAACGTAGGTAAGATATATGGTCAGGAAAAAAACATAACTACCTATAACTTAGCCCGTATGAACATGCTTTTACACGGCATGAAAGATACCGAGTTTGAAATATTTCACGGTGACACTTTACTCAATCAATGGGATGAATTAAATGAAATGAATCCGGCCAAAAAAGTTGAGTTTGATGCTATTTGTGGCGAATCCGCCTTTTAGTTTGCGTTGGGAACCTAATGAAGCTATGGTAGAAGATTTCCGTTTTAAAAGTTATGGTTTAGCACCTAAATCAGCGGCAGATTTTGCTTTTTTATTACATGGCTTTCACTTCTTAAGCCAAAACGGAACGATGGCGATTATTCTGCCTCATGGTGTATTATTTCGTGGTGGTGCAGAGGAACGCATTAGAACCAAATTATTGAAAGAAAATAATATTGATACCGTTATTGGACTACCTTCAAATCTTTTTTATTCCACAGGAATTCCAGTTTCAATTTTAATTCTAAAAAAATGCAAAAGATATGATGATGTGCTTTTTATTAATGCAAGTGAGCATTTCGAAAAAGGAAAACGACAAAACACACTCAGCGAAGAACATTTCGAAAAAATTATTGATACGTACAAGTACAGAAATGAAATACCAAGATATTCGAGAAGAGTATCAATGGATGAAATTGAGAAACAAGGATATAATCTTAATATTTCAAGATATGTTAATACTTCTGTGGAGGAAGAAAAAATTGATTTACGACAGGTTAATTTAAAATTGAAGGCTATAAATTTAGAAATTGAAAAATTTACAAATGATCATAATAAATTTTTAGACGAGTTAGGATTGCCAAGGATTTAATGGAATTGCTTCCTCTCTGTAAAAAACGCCTTAATTTCAATAAGAGATTACGGATTTTTTTATTTCTTGAAAAAACAAAACCTCTAATCCAGCCCCGATAGAAATGATATCCTTTTGTGGCGGGGTTCGCCATAAAAGATAAAATGGATAGCGGGAGAATTGGTCTTTTGAATAAGGATTTTCTGCTTCATAAAAGTAATAAATATCTAATCCTGCAATACTACTTTGACTTTCGGTATAAGACGTTCAACAAATAAAGCATAAGCAGATTCTGAAGGATGCAGTCCATCTGAAGCGACCAGATTTAGGTTGCTCAGCCCTTGCCGGGTAATGTCAGTAATATTTACAAAAACGATTGCATTTGTTTTGCAGTAATTCTCAGCAAAGGTATTGTACTGATTGATTTCGGTGGAGATTTTTGTTTTTTGACTGTCACTTAAATTTTTTGCATAGGGGGTGTAAGCATAATCAGGTATCGAAACCACAATTACGTTTTTTTTGTCGCCTTTCCCCAATGCAATTGCTTTGGTTACCAATTCAGGAAACTCTCTTTCATAAACAGAAAAATCTTTTCCTTGATACTGATTATTGACACCAATTAATAACGTCACCAAATCATAATTGGATTCGGGTTTTTGCTGGTTTATGGCCGAAATTAAATTGGTAGTTGTCCATCCGGTTGTGGCGATAACCTGTAATGAAAAGTTGGTTTCTGTATAAAACGATTTTAAACTCGTTTTGAGCTGTTCCGGAAACCGGCAGGTTTCGCAGACACTTTGCCCAATAGTATAACTGTCGCCTAGTGCTAAATAATTTATTGATTTAGCAATAGATCCGCTTGGGATTTCCGGATTAGGGATTGTTGTTGGAGGTGTGACAGGTTCGGGTGTAACAGCCGTTTCCGAAGGGCTTTCTTCAGTGCTGCAACTCAAAAGCGATATAGAAAGTAAAACAATAACTATTTGTTTAAAGTGTGGTTTCATAATTTGTATAAATTAGATTTCGCATCATTTCTAAACAAATAGTTACGTTAAAAAAGAATTTGTGGTTTTACACCATTTCTGCTTTCATTGAAATTTCTTCTTCAATAGCATTCCAGAGTCCGATTCTTTTTTCTAAAGCCAGAATTGAAATTTCTTCTACATCAGACCATTTTTGAGCATCATCCTCACATAATTCTGTAATCATTTGCATGGCCATAGGACCGTGCTCATCGGCATCAAGTTCAATATGTCTTTCGAAATAATAAAGGAGTTTTGTTAAATCAACTTCAGGAAGATTTTTTTGAAAGTTTTTCAGAATTTCCGTGAACATAGCCGGAATTAAATCTTCTCTTCCAAAGGTAAAGGCAGCCGCAATCTCATGTGGTTTACCTTGTTCTATAACACGGAAAGTGAAATCTAAAAATGATTTTACATCTGGATGTAAGGAACTTTGTTTGATGGCAACAAAAATATTATGAAGCGAATTTACCTCAGATAAAAATTTGTTTATTGCAGATGTATCTGCACCACAGGCCTTCATTGCCTCGATATACATTTCGTAATGACTTTGTCTTTTGCCGTCAATAGTGAGGTCGGTTTCTTCAGCAAGGACAATTTCGTTGATTAAATATCGGGTTTCGGGATTTTTTGTTGGAAACCAAGGCGTAGTTGTACAGGTAAGTTTAGCCTGTAAAGCCTTTAATAGTGACATAAAGTCCCAAACTGCAAAAACATGACTTTCTAAGAAACTATGCAGGTCATCGATGCTTTGGATTTTATTGTACAAAGAATGCTGTAAAAGCATTTCCTTTTGAGGGTAAATGCGATTGTTGATGGTTTCAATATTCATAGACGTGGTATTTTTGGTAAATATAAAAAAGCTTCCCGATTAGAGGAAGCTTTTGGTATTGATTTTCAATATATTTTAATAGAGGGTTATTATTTGAATGCCGAAAGCCCTGTAACATCCATTCCTGTTATCAATAAGTGAATGTCATGAGTGCCTTCATAAGTAATGACACTTTCAAGGTTCATCATATGGCGCATGATCGAATATTCGCCTGTAATTCCCATTCCGCCCAGCATTTGTCTGGCTTCTCGCGCAATGTGAATTGCCATGTCAACATTATTTCGTTTAGCCATTGAGATTTGGCCCGTTGTAGCTTTCCCTTCGTTTCGTAGAACTCCTAATCTCCAGGTTAATAATTGTGCTTTTGTGATTTCGGTAATCATTTCGGCCAGTTTTTTCTGCTGTAATTGTGTTCCTCCAATAGGTTTTCCAAACTGGATTCTTTCTTTGGCATAACGCAAAGCAGTATCGTAGCAGTCCATTGCCGCTCCAATTGCTCCCCAGGCTATTCCGTATCTGGCTGAATCTAAACACCCAAGCGGTGCTCCCAATCCGGATTTGTTTGGTAACAGGTTTTCTTTAGGAACCTTTACGTTATCAAAAATCAATTCGCCTGTCGAAGATGCACGAAGCGACCATTTGTTATGCGTTTCAGGCGTTGTAAAGCCTTCCATTCCGCGTTCTACGATTAATCCGTGAATTCTGCCTTCTTCATTTTTTGCCCAGACTACGGCAATATCAGCAAAAGGAGCATTCGAAATCCACATTTTAGCACCATTTAAGAGATAATGATCGCCCATATCCTTAAAATTGGTAATCATGCTTCCGGGGTCAGAACCGTGATCTGGTTCGGTTAAACCAAAACAGCCCATCCATTCCCCTGTGGCCAGTTTTGGCAGATATTTCATTCGTTGTTCTTCATTTCCATATTTCCAGATAGGATACATTACTAAAGAAGACTGTACTGATGAGGTAGATCGTACGCCCGAATCTCCGCGCTCAATTTCCTGCATGATCAGTCCGTATGAAATCTGGTCTAAGCCTGCTCCGCCATATTCTACAGGAATATAAGGTCCAAATCCGCCAATTTCTCCAAGACCTTTTATGATTTGTTTTGGAAATTCTGCTTTTTGAGCATATTCTTCTATGATAGGAGAAACTTCACGTTTAACCCATGCACGTGCAGACTCGCGAACCAATTTGTGTTCGTCTGTTAGTAAATCATCAAGGTTATAATAATCGGGTGCTTGAAATAAATCGGGTTTCATGGTACGATAGTTTTATAATTACAAATCTACATAAAGAAATATAACAAAACTAATAGTTAATGTTGTAAAAATTAGTTTTGTTCAACTTCTTGAGATATTAGAAGTATAAAAATAAGATTTTGTAATGTGTTTTGAACCTGAAATTTAAAAAAGAGAGAAGCTACATTTTAAGGTAAAAATCTTTTGTCAACTCAATATATTCTGGTGTATACACATGTCGATCGATTTCAATAACCAATTCATCTATTTCAGCTTCCTGATTTTCGTTTCGGCTAAAAGCTAATAAACTGCGTTTAATTTCTGAAGTTTGGGTACCTTTTACGCGAGTAATTTTGGTTGAATATAATTGAGCTTCTTTGGCCAAAGCTATAAAGTTTTTCTCTTCTTTGAATGGAAGGATCACTGCAAATATTCCATTTTCTGAAAGCAATAAGTCCGCTGCTTCAACCAATTCTTCAAAAGGCATTGCATCCTGAAAACGGGCCAAATCACGTTGTTCGTTTGATGTTTTATAATCTTCGGAATAAAAAGGTGGATTTGAAACAATCAAATCGTATTCATCTTCCGGTTCTTCAATAAATTCGTCCAACCCGGCATGAAAGCAGAATAAACGATCTCCCCAGGGAGAATTTTCAAAATTTTCTACTGCTTGTTCATAGGCGTCTTCGTCAATTTCAAGCGCATCGATTTGTTGTGCTTGACTCCTTTGAGCAAGCATTAAAGCGATGACTCCGGTTCCTGCACCTATATCTAAAACACTAAACGGATTATGATTTACAGGAGACCATGCACCTAGTAAAACACCGTCAGTTCCAACTTTCATAGCGGTTTTGTCTTGCTGAATAGAAAATTGTTTGAATTGAAACATAATGATTTAAGAATGATAATTAACGATTCTTGATTTTTGATTTTCCTTGAAAGGAACGAATAATGTTAATTTGGATAATCTAAAAGTCCAACAATCTAAGAAGTCTAAAATGTAATTATAAGTACATTTCCACCAATCCCTCAGGAAGATTCATGATGACTTTTTTGTTTTCCCTGTCAATCTTTACAAGGAAATGATCAATCATTGGAACTAGTATTTCAACTTCGCCATTTAAAACTTCAAAAAGTGGCTGGGCAGAAGAATCATTAACAGAAGTGATTTTTCCAAAAACGCCTAAACGCTGGTCTTCAATTTCGAAACCAATAACTTCGTGGAAATAAAATTTGTTGCCGGAAAGTTTTGGCAACATAGTTAAAGGAAGATAGACAGCATTTCCAACTAAGGCATCAGCATCTTCTTCGGTGTTTACATCTTCAAAACGAACTCTTAAAAAGTCGTTTTTGTGTAAAGAACTTGTTTCAATAAAAAAAGGAACCAGATGTTTGTTGTGATCAACAAACACTGATTCCAGATTTTCGTATAACTCAGGTTCGTCTGTGTCTAAATAGATCAGGACTTCACCTTTGAAACTAAATTTTTTAGCGATTTTACCTAAATAAAAACATTCTTCTTTACGCATTATCGCTAACTAAAATTATGCTTCAGTTGTTTCGTTATTCTCTTCAGCAGCAGGAGCTTCTTCAGTAGCAGCTTCAACTTCAGCAACTTCTTCTGTAGCCTCTGCAGCAGTTGCAGCAGCGATAGCATCAGCTTCAGCCTGAGCTGCAGCAGCTAAACGTTTTGCATTAACTTCTTGTTCTGCTTTTAAAGCTTTAGCTTTAACATCAGCCTGTGCTTTTGATAAACCGTCTTTTTTAGCATCAACTTTTCCAGCTTTAGCCTCTAACCAAGCAGCTAATTTTGCATCTGCCTGCTCTTGAGTCAAAGCTCCTTTACGGATACCTCCATCAAGGTGGTGTTTCAATAAAGCACCTTTGTAAGAAAGGATCGCTCTTGCAGTATCAGTTGGCTGAGCACCATTGTGCAACCATTTTACTGCACTATCAAGGTTTAAGTCGATAGTTGCCGGGTTAGTGTTTGGATTGTAAGTACCGATTTTCTCTAAGTATTTACCATCTCTTTTTGAGCGTGCATCTGCAGCTACAACCCAGTAAAAAGGTTTTCCTTTTTTACCGTGTCTTTGTAATCTAATTTTTACTGACATAATCGTATGATTAAATTTTGAGGTACTCGACCTCTGTTAATTAAGGGCGCAAAGATATAATTTTTTTCTGAATTTAAGTGTCATAAATTTATTAAATCTGTTGAAGAAAATAAATGGGCTTTATTGATGATTATTTTATAGGATTCTTAGCTATAAATCAAAATAAAAACATAAATAAACTAATCTATAGTAGATTACAGAAAAATAAGACTACATTTGCTACATTATAATAAACAAGTACATATGAACATTTTTGTGGGAAGCCTTCCATTCAGTATTGAGGAAGCAGATTTAAGAGAGTCTTTCGAGGCTTACGGAGCGGTAGATTCAGTAAAAATTATTACTGATAAATTTACCGGAAGAAGCAAAGGATTTGGTTTTGTTGAGATGCCAAACGACGCGGAAGCTCAAAAAGCAATTGATGAATTGAACGGAGCTGTTGTTTCAGGACGTGCAATTGTGGTTAATAAATCTGAGCCGAAACCTGAAGGAGAAAGAAGAAGCTTCAATAACAACCGTGGAGGTGATTCTCGCGGAGGTTACGGAAACAACCGTGGTGGAAATGACCGTGGTGGAAACAGAGGAGGATATTAATATTTTTTTCTAAATATATAAAAGGGATCAATTTACATTGATCCCTTTTTTTGTTTCATGTTTTATTTGTTTCAGGTTTCACGTTCCAGTAGTAACCTGAAACTTGAACCTGAAACAAAAAATAACTAATTATACGTTTGCAGCTAACCAGTCACCTACTTCTTTGGTTCCGTATGCTTTGCCTCCATTAGCTAAATCTTCAGTAACTACTCCGGCTTCTAAAGCTTTGTTTACAGCATCTCTCATTGCTTTTCCTTCTTCCATCAATCCGAAGTTTTCGAACATCATAGCTGCAGATAAAACAGTAGCCATTGGGTTAGCAATATTTAATCCTGTAGCTTGTGGATATGAACCGTGAATAGGCTCAAATAAAGATACTTCAGCTCCCATCGATGCAGAAGGCATTAATCCCATTGAACCAGAAATTACAGAAGCTTCATCTGTTAAAATGTCTCCAAATAAGTTCTCCGTAATCAAAACATCATAAGAGTTTGGCCATTGTACCAAACGCATCGCAACCGCATCAACAAATTCGTAGCTTACTTCTACTTCCGGGTAGTCTTTTTCCATAGCCTGAACCGTTTCTCTCCATAAACGTGACGTTTCCAGAACGTTAGCTTTATCCACACAGCATAATTTTTTAGAACGTGTCATGGCTAATTCGAAACCTTTTTTAGCTAAACGCTGTACTTCGGCTCTTGTATAAACACAGTTGTCAAAAGCAGTATCTCCGTTGTCTTTTCTTCCTTTTTCACCAAAATAAATTCCGCCGGTTAATTCTCTTAAGAAAACTAAGTCAGTTCCTTCGATTCTTTCTCTTTTTAAAGGAGATTTATCCAATAAAGAGGGGAATGTAAATGTTGGTCTTACGTTTGCGAACAAACCTAATGCTTTACGCATTTTCAACAAACCTTGTTCCGGACGTACAGGCGCAGAAGGGTCGTTATCATATTTAGGGTGTCCAATGGCTCCAAAAAGAACAGCATCAGCATTTTTACAAATTTCGTGTGTAGCATCCGGATAAGGCTCACCTACTGCATCAATTGCAGCAGCACCGGTTAAAGCTGGTTTCCAGGTAATTTCATGTCCAAATTTTTTGGCAACAGCATCTGATACTTTTACTGCCTGATCAATTACTTCTGGTCCGATTCCGTCTCCGGCTAAAAGGGCTATGTTAAATTTCATTTTATTGATATTATGGGTTTATTTACTATTTCGATTATTTATTTAAGTTTTACTGCGTGATGACATTCAGCATTTTCTGAGTAGCAATAATGGCTGCAACGGTCTGATCCGAATCTAATCCGCGGGTTTTGAATTCTTTTCCGTTATTTACCCAGGTGATAATAGTTTCGCATAAGGCATCTGAACTACTTCCGGGAGGGATTCGCACTGCATAATCAATCAATTTTGGAAGTGTTAGTTTTTTGCTTTTGTAAATCTTGGTCAATGCATTCATGAAAGCATCAAACTGACCGTCGCCTTGTGCGTTTTCTTCTATTATTTCGCCATCTAAATTTAAAGATAAAGTGGTCGATGGGCGCATTCCTTTAGAATGAACCAGCATATAAGAATCTATCGTAATTTTATCCTGATAAGTATGACTGTCTAAAACATCAGAAATTATATAAGGTAAATCTTCTTTGGTAACAGTTTCTTTTTTGTCGCCTAATTCGATGATTTTTTGGGTTACCAGTTTCAAATCTTCCTGATTTAATTTTAATCCTAATTCCTGAAGATTTTTTTCAATATTAGCTTTTCCTGAAGTTTTTCCAAGGGCGTATTTTCTTTTTCTTCCAAAACGTTCCGGAAGAAGATCATTAAAATATAAATTGTTTTTGTTGTCGCCATCGGCATGAATTCCGGCAGTCTGTGTAAAAACGTTATCTCCAACAATAGGTTTGTTTGCAGGAATTCTGTATCCTGTAAAAGTTTCAACTAATTTGCTTACAGAGTATAACGAGGTTTCTTTAATGTTGATTTTTACATCCGGCATAAAATCATTGATAACAGCAACCGTACTTTCAAGCGGTGCATTTCCGGCGCGTTCACCCATTCCGTTTACGGTTACGTGAAGTCCTTTTATTCCGGCTTTTATAGCTTCCATAACGTTAGCAACACTTAAGTCGTAATCGTTATGAGCATGAAAGTCAAAATGAGTATTGGGATATTTTGCTGTAATGGTCGAAATAAATTCGAAAGCCTGAGATGGAATCAATACTCCCAAAGTGTCCGGAAGCAGAATTCTTTTTACAGGTTGCTGCGTTAAGAAATCTAAATATTGAAAAACATATTCAGGAGAATTACGCATTCCGTTGCTCCAGTCTTCCAGGTAAACATTGGTTTCAATGTTATTTTCTTTTGCTAACGCTATTGTTTGGGCTATTTCAGAAAAGTGTTGTTCCGGAGTCTTTTTTAATTGATGTGTCAGGTGGTTGAGAGAGCCTTTCGTCAATAAATTCTGGACTTTGGCACCTGATTTTTTCATCCAGTCTATAGAAAGGCCGCCGTCAACAAAAGTCAGGACTTCAATTCTGCTGGTGTATCCTTTTTCTTCGGCCCAGGACATAATGCCACTGACCCCCTGAAATTCGCCTTCACTCACACGTGCTGAAGCAATTTCGATTCTGTCAATATTTAATTCTTCCAGCAATAATTGTGCAATGGTCAGTTTTTCTGCAGCAGAAAAAGATACTCCTGAGGTTTGTTCACCATCACGGAGCGTTGTATCCATTATTTCAATTTTTCTTTTTTCCATATTAAATATGAGATGACTTTTGTGTGATTTGATAAGTATCGAATCAAATTTTGTAAAATTGTAAAAAGCAGTTATGAAGTCCAACTTAAGAATTGAAACTTACATAACTGCATTTGAGTTGGTTGTGTTTAGTAAGGAAGCTTGTCAGCGAAAGCTTTGATATCTTCCTTAATATTTTGTAAATAATCAATATCATCAAACCCATTGATCATATTGTTCTTTTTGTATCCGTTGATCGCAAATGATTCCTGTTCACCTGTTGACAATAAAGTAATAGTCTGAGCCGGAAGATTGATTTCTAATTCTGTTTTTGGATCAGCTTCGATAGCTTTGAAAATGTTTTCCAAAAATTCAGGGCTGATTTGTACTGGTAAAACACCAATATTCAAACAGTTTCCTTTGAAGATATCAGCAAAGAAAGAAGAAACCACAGCACGGAATCCGTAATCGTAAACTGCCCATGCAGCGTGCTCTCTAGAAGATCCAGAACCGAAGTTTTTTCCTCCTACAAGGATTTTTCCGCTGTAAGTTGGGTTGTTTAAAACGAAATCTGCTTTTGGGGTATCGTCGCTATTGTATCTCCAGTCTCTGAAAAGGTTGTCTCCAAAACCTTCACGTTTTGTAGCTTTCAGGAAACGAGCTGGAATAATTTGATCTGTATCTACGTTCTCAATTGGCAACGGCACTGCGCTGCTGGTTAATATATTAAATTTATCGTATGCCATTTTAATTTAAGATTTTTGGATTTTAGATTTTAGATTTTCCGAAAGCGAGAATCTTTTAATCTAAAAACAATTTTAATTGATTTTTGAAATTGTTATTGCAATTGACTAGAACAATTCTCTCGGGTCAGTCAATTTTCCTGTTACCGCTGCTGCTGCTGCCATAATTGGACTTGCCAAAAGCGTTCTGGAACCAGGACCCTGACGACCTTCAAAGTTTCTGTTTGAAGTACTTACTGCATATTTTCCAGCAGGAACTTTATCGTCGTTCATGGCTAAACAAGCAGAACATCCAGGCTGACGTAATACGAAACCAGCTTCTGTCAAAATATCCAAAATTCCTTCTTCTTTAATTTGTGCTTCAACTACGTGAGATCCAGGAACTAACCAAGCGGTAATATTATCCGCTTTTTTTCTTCCTTTTACAATTTCAGCGAAAGCTCTAAAATCTTCAATACGTCCGTTTGTACAGCTTCCTAAGAAAACGTAATCGATTTGTTTTCCAATCATTACGTCATCTTCGTTGAAGCCCATGTAAGCTAACGATTTTTTGTAAGTTTCCTCACCGCCTTCAACTTCTTTAGCGTTCGGAATATGTTTTGTAATACCAATTCCCATTCCAGGGTTAGTACCATACGTAATCATTGGTTCGATGTCTTCAGCTTTGATGTTTAATTCAGCATCAAAAACAGCATCAGCATCCGTTTTAAGTGTTTTCCAGTATTCAACAGCTTTAGTCCAGGCTTCTCCTTTTGGAGCGTATAATCTTCCTTCTAAGAAATCGAAAGTAGTTTGGTCAGGAGCAATCATTCCTCCACGAGCACCCATTTCGATACTTAAGTTACAAACTGTCATGCGGCCTTCCATAGTCATGTTTTCAAAAACATTACCAGCGTATTCAACGAAGTAACCAGTTCCTCCAGAAGTAGTTAATTGAGCAATAATATAAAGCGCAACGTCTTTTGGTCCAACTCCTTTACTAAGTTGCCCGTTTACGTTGATACGCATTTTCTTTGGTTTAGGCTGCATGATACATTGCGTAGAAAGCACCATTTCAACCTCAGAGGTTCCGATACCAAAAGCGATAGCTCCAAAAGCACCGTGAGTAGACGTATGCGAATCTCCACATACAATAGTAGCGCCTGGCAAAGTAATTCCGTTTTCAGGACCAACTACGTGTACAATTCCATTTTTTTGGTGACCTAATCCCCAGTGCGAAATTCCGTATTCGTTTGCATTGTCTTCAAGAGCTTTCAGCTGGTTCGCAGATAAAGGATCCTGAACAGGCAGGTGTTGGTTTATGGTTGGTGTATTGTGGTCAGCAGTTGCAAAAGTACGTTCCGGGTATAAAACGTTAACGCCTCTTGATTTTAATCCTAAAAAAGCAACAGGACTCGTAACTTCATGAATGAAATGACGGTCAATAAAAAACACATCTGGTCCATCTTCAATTTTACGCACAACGTGTGAATCCCATACTTTGTCAAATAATGTCTTACTCATTTTTTATTTTTTTTAATTGTAATTTATATAATCACAGCATTCCTGTTCATATAATAGCAAAACAAAAGTAAAAAAAGATACAAAATCGTCAATTTTAATATTTCATTATATACGATGCCCAAACCAAAAACAAATTAAAAATGTGCTTTTGTGCAATCTGTTTTGACGGAATAATGATACAGGAACTGATTTTGAAATTCCTTTTTAAGCCTAAATTTTACTTAATTGGTTTTAATTTTAATAGTTTGCAAATTTATTTCAAAAACCCTATAAAATGTATTGTTTAATTAAAAAAAATGTAACAAATCGGATTAAAATAGTAATAATTATTAGTTTTGATTTCTTTTCATAAAGCTTGTTTTTTTGATTTTTTGGTGTTTTTTGAGCTGTTTTTTCTTGGTTATTTAGATTCAATAAAACACCTGAATACTACGACATCCAAAAAGCGAAATTTTATCAAATTTTATATATTTTAAGATAAAACCTGATATCTTCATAAGAATCTCTTTTACTTGAAATTTCCATTTTCTGTCTACCAAAAAAAGCGTAAATTTGAATTCCTTCCAGTTTTCATTTTATATTTTATTATGTTTCATGTTGTCAAATGTTTACAATATGAAAGGCTTGGAATTTAGGATTTTAAAATTTGACTTTTCTATAAAAATATATGTACTTAATATTCGATACCGAAACAACCGGATTACCAAAACGCTGGGATGCACCAATTACAGATTCTGATAACTGGCCCCGCTGTATACAAATTGCCTGGCAGCTTCACGACGAAATGGGTCAGCTTATCGAGCATCAGGATTATTTGGTAAAACCAGAAGGATTTAATATTCCGTATGATGCTGAACGTATTCACGGAATCTCGACTGAACTGGCTGAAGCCGATGGAATCACGCTGGCCGAAGTTTTGGAGAAATTCAATATTGCCTTAAGCAAAACCAAATTTATCGTTGGTCAGAATTTAGGATTCGACGTTAATATTATGGGTGCTGAATTTCATAGAATGGGAGTTGAATCTCAAATGAGTTCAATGCCTGTTTTAGATACCTGTACCGAAGTTACGGCTTCATTATTAAAACTTCCCGGAGGGCGTGGAGGGAAATTTAAGCTTCCTACTTTAACTGAATTACACGAATATTTATTCAATGTTCCTTTCGCGGAAGCGCACAACGCAACTGCCGACGTTGAGGCAACAACGCGTTGTTTCCTGGAACTGGTAAGAAGAGAAATTTTTACCAAAGAGGAGTTAGACGTTCCGAAAGAGTATTTCAAAGATTTTCAGGAAAGAAATCCGCAGCCATTTCGGCTTATTGGTTTAAAACACATCAATTTAAAAGCAGCTTCTGATAAAATCAGGGAGCAGCTTAAAGCTTTAGCCGGAGAAGGAAGGGAAGCGGTTGTTTCAGAAGAAGATAAAGCGGATTTCAAAGCAGCAAAATTTGCGCATTTGCATAACCATACTCAATTTTCAGTTCTTCAATCAACTATCGGAATTGGAAATATTGTTTCGGCTACAGCCAAAAATGGAATGCCGGCTGTTGCCATGACCGATACCGGAAACATGATGGGTGCTTTCCATTTTGTGAGTGCTGTTATGAACCACAATAAAGGAGCTTCTGCCAAAAACAAAGCTTTAGTTGAAGCAGGAGAGGAACCAACCGAAACTGAAATTAAGCCCATTGTGGGTTGCGAATTCAATATTTGCGAAAACCATTTAGATAAAAGCAAAAAGGACAATGGTTATCAGGTTGTTTTAATGGCTAAAAACAAAGCTGGTTATCACAATCTGGCTAAAATGGCTTCGATTGCGTATACAGATGGTTTCTACTATGTTCCGAGAATTGATAAAAATATTGTAGAGCAATACAAAGGCGATATCATGGTTTTGTCTGGGAATTTATATGGAGAGATTCCGAGTAAAATTCTGAACATCGGTGAAAATCAGGCAGAGGAAGCTTTAATTTGGTGGAAGGAACAATTTGGCGAAGATTTCTATCTGGAAGTGATGCGACACAATCAGGAAGATGAAAATCGTGTAAACAAAACGCTGATTGAGTTTTCGCAAAAACACAATGTCAAATTAATTGCGACCAACAATACCTATTATTTAAATAAAGAAGATGCCAATGCGCACGATATTTTATTGTGTGTAAAAGACGGTGAAAAACAGGCAACGCCAATTGGTCGTGGTCGTGGTTACCGTTATGGACTTCCAAATCAGGAATACTATTTCAAGTCGCAAGACGAGATGAAAAAACTATTTGCCGATTTGCCGGAAGCGATTATCAACATTCAGGAAATTGTCGATAAAGTAGAAACTTATTCTCTTTACCGCGATGTATTGCTTCCAAAATTTGAAATTCCGGAAGAATTTGTTGATCCGGAAGATGAAAAAGACAATGGTGTTCGAGGTGAAAATGCTTATTTGCGTTATCTTACCATGGAAGGTGCTAAAAGAAGGTACGGCGAAATTACCGAGTCGATTCAGGAACGTCTGGATTTCGAATTATTGACAATTTCGAATTCAGGATACCCGGGTTATTTCCTGATTGTTCAGGATTTCATCGCCGAGGCCAGAAAAATGGACGTTTCGGTAGGACCTGGACGTGGTTCTGCAGCCGGATCTGCCGTTGCATACTGTCTCGGAATTACCAATATTGACCCAATTAAATATGATTTGCTTTTTGAGCGTTTCCTAAATCCTGACCGTGTATCGATGCCCGATATTGATATCGACTTTGATGACGAGGGTCGTGGACGTGTAATGGAATATGTAATCAATAAATACGGTCAAAAACAGGTAGCGCAGATTATCACATATGGTAAAATGGCGACCAAATCAGCCATTCGTGATACCGCTCGTGTACTGGATTTACCCTTATTTGAAGCCGACAGGATTGCTAAACTGATTCCTGCGATGATGCCAGGAAAGTGGAATCTGGCACGATTTATTTCTGAGAGTGAAGATGAGGTTAAAAAAGCTTTAAAATCGTCTGAGGAATTTGACCGGGTGAAGGAATTAATTGCGATTGCTAATGAAGAAGATCTCGCAGGGGAAACCATTCAGCAGGCAAAAATACTCGAAGGTTCGATGCGTAATACGGGAATTCACGCCTGCGGGGTAATCATTACGCCGTCGGATATTACGAATTACGTTCCCGTAACGACTGCAAAAGACTCGGATTTATATGTAACGCAGTTCGACAACTCGGTTGCAGAAAGTGCCGGATTGCTGAAAATGGACTTTTTGGGTCTGAAGACCCTTACGCTGATAAAAGATACCGTAAAACTGGTAAAATACAGAACAGGAATTGATCTTGACCCGGATACTTTTCCGATTGATGATCCTGAAACATATGCACTTTTCCAAAGAGGTGAAACGGTTGGAATCTTCCAATACGAGTCACCTGGAATGCAGAAATACATGAAAGATCTGAAGCCAACGGTTTTTGGGGATTTAATTGCGATGAATGCACTTTATCGTCCTGGACCTTTGGAATATATTCCTTCTTTCGTTCGAAGAAAAAATGGTGATGAAGAAATCAAATACGATTTAGATGCCTGTGCCGAATATTTATCAGAAACCTACGGAATTACGGTTTATCAAGAGCAGGTGATGCTTTTGTCTCAGTCTTTAGCAGGATTTACAAAGGGTGAGGCCGACGTCTTGCGTAAGGCGATGGGTAAAAAACAAAAAGACGTACTGGATAAAATGAAGCCGAAGTTTGTTGAGCAGGCATCAGCAAAAGGTCATGATGCAAAGGTTTTAGAGAAAATCTGGAAAGACTGGGAAGCCTTTGCGAGTTATGCCTTCAACAAATCGCACTCGACTTGTTATGCGTGGATTGCCTACCAAACAGCTTATTTGAAAGCGCATTATCCTGCAGAATATATGGCGGCGGTACTTTCGAATAACATGAACGATATCAAGCAGGTTTCTTTCTTCATGGAAGAATGTAAACGTATGGGATTACAGGTTTTAGGCCCTTGTGTAAACGAATCGTACTATAAATTTACGGTAAATGATGATTATGCGGTACGTTTCGGAATGGGGGCGATTAAAGGCGTAGGTTCCGGAGCTGTTGCAACCATTGTTGAAAGCAGAAAAGACGGTAGGTATAAATCAATTTTTGATCTGGCAAAACGAATTGATTTGCGTGCCGCCAATAAAAAAGCGATTGAGAATTTAGCATTAGCAGGAGGATTTGATTCTTTTGAAGGAACAACAAGGGCACAGTATTTCCACGACGATGGTGACGGAATTACGTTCTACGAAAAAGCAATGCGCTACGGAAATAAGTTTCAGGAAAATGAAAATTCATCGCAGGTAAGTTTGTTCGGAGAAACAAGTGAAGTACAGATTGCAGAACCTGTTGTACCGCCATGTGAAGACTGGAGTACGATGGAAAAACTCGCTAAAGAAAAAGAAGTTGTCGGAATCTATATTTCCGGACATCCGCTTGATGATTTTAAATTTGAAATGAAATACTTCTGTAATGCGAGACTGGAAGCATTGAAAAACATGGAGCAGTATGTAGGGAAAAATCTAACCTTTGCCGGAATTATCAATAATGTACAGCATAGAATTTCTAAAAACGGAAAGGGGTGGGCGATGTTTACTCTCGAAGGCTATGATGAAAGTTATGAGTTCCGGATATTTAACGAAGAGTACCTTAAATTCCGCCATTTCCTGATTCAGAATAATTTTGCCCATATTAAGGTATTGATTAAAGACGGCTGGGTCAATCATGATACTGGAAAAAAATCAGAGCCGAGATTGCAGTTTGTTGAAGTAAGACAGTTACAGGATGTTTTGGAAGCATTTGCTAAAAAATTGATTTTACTGCTCAATATTAAAGACTTGCAAACAGAGTTTATTCATAAATTAAGTAACCTGTTTAATATTTATAAAGGAGATAATTCGGTGACTTTTGAAATCATGGAACTTGAAAAAATCAAGCGTATGGTTGAGGTTGAAACAGCCAATGAGTTTGAAGAAACAGACGATACCGTTTTTACAGATGAAAATGATGATGGGGATGTTGTTCTTGAAGATACTAAAATAAAAGAAGTAACAGAAGTCGAAGAAATAAAAGTAGTAACCAAATTGACAATGCCAAGCAGAAGGCTTAAAGTTAAAATTTCGACAGAATTGCTGCAGGAATTAGAAAAAATGCAGGTTAATTTTAAACTCAACTAAAAATTTAACAGTTAAAATTTAATTAATAATATTCTTTTTTGGTTAAAATTATGCGCGCATAGTAGATTCTTTCGTGAATAATTTGTAAATTGACAGTTATGATAAAACAGTGTGGGAATGCTGTAAAAAAAGATATCTAATTTATTTTATGTTTGTGTGAAATTAATAAAGAAAATTATGAAAAAGCATTTATTTTTAATCGGATTAATGATTTGTTCCCTGGCCACAATGGCACAGTCAGAAAGTGCAGATAAACCGGAAAGCTGGTATTTTAAATTGGGTGGATCTTACTTCATTCAGACAGCCGCTACGGAGTTTCCAACTGTAAATGGTCGATTACCTAACACGGATGTGTATGCCGCAGATGGAACTACATTACTTTCAAGAGAAACTAATCATGGATCATTTGGAGAAGGATTTCGTACAGGTTTAACCGCAGGATATCGTTTTTCACCACGCTTAGGTGTTGAGTTAGGATTTAACTACTTTAATAGCAGGGAGAAAACCATGGTGCAAACAACCAATATATTAGTGCCAAATCCTGCTAATATTCCAATTTATGCTACCGGGGATGCGGTAGGTAAAATTGAAGCATATGATTTAGCTCCTGCAATAGTTTTATTTTTGGGGGAATCTAATGGTTTTGAACCTTATACAAAAGTAGGTGTAATTGTTCCAGTTCATGGAAATTTGACAATTGAAACTACAAGGGCATATACTACTCCGGCAGGAGTAACAAATACTTATACAAAAGATGTAGTTAAACCAAATCCGACAGTTGGATTTATGGCAGCATTAGGTACATCTTATAAGTTGGGAAAACATATTTCAGTTTTTGGAGAAATAGAATACCGTAACTTTACAGTACACGGAAAAACAAAAGAAACAGAGGTTTATACTGAAAATGGAGTAGATAAATTAAATACTACAACAAGCTTTAGAACAGCTTCATATTCTGCTAATCATGTTAATTATGTTGACAAAATTGATGCAAATTCTAATAGTATGTTAACTAATCCAGGTGGTTTTGATAATACAAAAGCAACTGATGATATTAGCTCATATATTGGGATTTCAGGTTTAGGATTAACTTTAGGTCTTAAATATAGCCTATAATTTATTCTGCTTTTATAGTTTATAAAAGAGGATATTCGAAAGAACATCCTCTTTTTTTTATGCTCATTTTTGTCATCTCGAGGAACGAGACTCGAGCGATAGCGAACAGGCGAAGCAAATCACACTAGAAACTTTGTAAAGTATATTATCATTAATCTTTGTTGAATATAGAGTGTGATTTCGTCGTAAGGAGAAATCACAAACTGATTCGTATTAACTTGTAAAACTATCGACACAGATTTTAGGATGAATTGCCTCCTGCTTTAGCCGGAGGTTAATAAAATGGATTTAAAAAAAAGGCTTTAGCCAAACTATGTGTTTGGCTAAAGCCTTCTAAAATTCTTTTAAAAATATACCTCCAGCTAAAGCAGGAGACAATTCAAATCTAAAACATACAATTATTTAGAAGACTCTCTAAATTCCTTCAAAACCTGATCAATAACCCAGGTTGTTCTGGCTGCTGATGTTCCTCTTGAAGGAGAAAATCCTTCTTTACCTAAAAGTTCTTCCATGACAGTTTCAATAAAAGGCTGCTGGATATGTAGCGGATTTTCGATTGTGATGGTTTCTTTTTCTCCATTTGCATATTCAACAAGGATGGGATCTTCTCCGAAAGTTGAAAATGCTATTTTGCCTTTGTCGCCCACAATTTCGGTATTGTCATAACGTTCAAAACTGGCGAAATTCCATAATCCGGAACCGTGGATTCCATTTTCGAACAGAAAAGACATTGAAACAGCGTCTTCGGCAGGGTAGGCTTTTAACTGGGAAGTAGCATGTCCTCGTACAGACTTTATCGGACCTAAAACAAAATCCAGAAAATCCAAGGTATGGCAAGCCAGATCAACAAAGATTCCACCTCCTGAAATGTGTGGTAAAACTGTCCACGGGAGATTGATTTCATCATCATAACGTTCTTCAAAAGGATGGTATAAAATACAATTTACATGGCGTATATTTCCTAACTTTCCTTGATCGATTATTTCTTTGATTTTTAAAAACCGTGGTAAAGCCCTTCTGTAATAGGCCACAAACAACGGAACATTATGTTCTTTACATACGCTGATCATTTCGTTGCATTCTTCAAAAGTAAGCGCCATAGGTTTTTCAACATAAACCGGTTTTCCGGCTTTGGCACACAAAATCGTATATTCTTTATGAGAAGATGGAGGAGTAGCAATATAAACGGCATCAACTTCAGGATCGTTGATTAAATCTTCCGCTTTAGAATACCATTTCGGAACATTGTGGCGTTTGGCGTAATCTTCGGCAAGTGCTGCATCTCTTCGCATAACGGCAACTAAAGCGGAGTTTGGTGCTTTATGAAATGCCGGACCGCTTTTAACTTCGGTTACGTTTCCACAACCTATGATTCCCCATTTTATAATTTTCATGGTTTGTTTTTTTAGTTTCTCAAATTTAAAAAAGGTTTGCCACGAATTGCACGAATTTCCACGAATTTATTTCTCCCGCAGATTCTGCGGATTTTGCAGATTCATAGTGTAAAAAAATCTGCCTATCTGCTAAATCTGCGTGAGAATAATATTGAGCAAAAAAAGTTAACCACGAATTAATTTCACGCAGATCTGAAAAGATTTAAGCAGATACACGCAGATTTTTTAATAATCATATCTGCCTAAATCTGCAGAATCTGCGTGAAACAAAAAATAAAGCCACGATATTCAGAAAATTAATTCGTGAATTGCTTCGCCTATTCGCTATCGCTCGGGTCGTGGCTAAAAAATTTAGATCTAAATCTTACTTAGAAGGCAATGCTTTAAAACCCATATTGTAAAGCGTGAACGCCTGGATATCTACATTTTCCTGAATCGTAGCCGCAACAGATTTTCCTGCTCCGTGGCCTGCTTTTACATCAATACGAATCAAAACCGGATTGTCTCCCGTTTGTTTTTCCTGTAATTCAGAAGCGAATTTGAAACTGTGAGCAGGAACCACACGATCATCATGATCTCCGGTAGTGACCATTGTTGCAGGATAATGTATTCCTTTTTTAACGTTGTGAACAGGAGAATATCCTTTTAAGTATTCGAACATCTCTTTGTTGTCCTGAGAAGTTCCGTAATCATAAGCCCATCCTGCACCTGCTGTAAAGGCATTGTAACGAAGCATATCCATAACGCCAACTGCTGGTAAAGCTACTTTCATCAAATCAGGACGCTGTGTCATAGTGGCCCCAACTAATAAACCTCCGTTTGAACCTCCGCGAATGGCTAGATAATCAGATGAGGTATATTTTTGAGCAATTAGGTATTCCGCAGCAGCGATAAAATCATCAAATACATTTTGCTTTTGAAGTTTGGTTCCGGCATCATGCCATTTTTTCCCATATTCACCGCCGCCTCGTAAATTGGCAACGGCATAAACGCCTCCATTCTCTAGCCAAACTGCATTTGCAATACTGAAAGCCGGGGTTAAGCTAATATTGAATCCTCCATAACCGTAAAGGATTGTTGGGTTTTTACCGTCTAATTTGGTTCCCTTTTTATAGGTAATAATCATCGGGATTTTGGTTCCGTCTTTTGAAGTATAAAAAACTTGTTTAGATTCGTAGTCTTCACTTTTGAAATCTACTTTTGGTTTCTGATAAATTTCAGATTTCCCTGATTTTGGTTCAAAAGAATAAATACTCCCCGGAGTGGTATAATTGGTAAAGGTGTAGTATAAAATCTTTTCCTCTTTTTTACCGCCAAATCCGCCTGCAGATCCCACAGCAGGAAGTTTGATTTCACGCACTAATTTTCCGCTGTAATCGTATTGCTGTACAAATGAAACAGCATCTTTTGTATAATTGGCAAAGAAATACCCTGCGCCGGTTGAAGGAGACAGGATGTCTTTAGTTTCTTTAATAAAATCTTTCCAGTTTTCTGGTTTTGGATTGCTAAAATCAACCGTTACAACACGTTTATTAGGTGCATTAAAGTCGGTTTCGATAAATAATTTGCTTCCTTCGTTTTCTATGATACTATTGTCGCTGTTAAAGTTGTCCACAATCGTAACAATCGAACTCTTTGGTTTGGTAAGATCTTTAATGTACAACTCATTTCCGTAAGTAGAGTTGGCTGCTGTAATCACCAGATAACTATTGTCTTCAGTAACATAACCTCCAACATATCTTCTTTTTTGATCGGCTCCAAAAATTACTCTATCATCTTTTTGGGAAGTTCCCAATTTGTGGAAATATAATTTATGCTGATCTGTTTTGGCAGACAATTCACTTCCTTTTGGCTTGTCATAGCTGGAGTAGTAAAAACCTTCGTTTTTATACCATGAAATGCCGCTGAATTTTACATCGACTAAAGTGTCTTCCAAAACTTTTTTCGAAAGAGCATCAATTATAATTATTTTTCTCCAGTCGCTTCCTCCTTCGGAAATGGAATAAGCGGCTTTTGATCCGTCTTTTGAAAAATTCAGTCCTCCCAGCGAAGTTGTTCCGTCTTTAGAAAAGGTGTTCGGATCTAAAAAAACTTCTTCTTTACCGCTTTTGTCTTTCCTGTAAACAACCGATTGGTTCTGAAGTCCGTTGTTTTTAAAATAGTAGGTAAAATTTCCTTCTTTAAAAGGAGCGCCTATTTTTTCGTAATTCCAAAGTTTTTCCATTCTTGCCTTTAAAGCATCGCGAAACGGAATCTGATTAAGATAGGCATACGTTACTTCATTTTGTGCTTTTACCCAGGAACCAGTTTCTTCTGATTTATCATCTTCAAGCCAGCGGTAAGGATCAGCTACTTTGGTATCAAAATAAACATCAACAGTTTCACCTTTTTTAGTTTCGGGATACTTAATTTTACTTTGACCGGAAGAAATTCCTACTGTAGTTATTGCCATTATTAGAAATGTTTTTTTCATAGCGTTTTTTGTGTTTGTAACAAAAATAGGAAATTTTGTTTAAAAATATCAAACACATAAAAGCACAAAGTTACCGGTATAAATCTATGCTTTTATGTGTTTAAAAATGTTATAAATTGAAATTTATTCCTAAAACAATATTTCGTCCAATGTTTGGAATACCGTCTGTTTTTAAGCGCGAAAGGTGCGCAATATATTTTTTATCGAATAAATTATTTCCGTTCAGGTTTATATCAAAAGCAGTTTTACCCAGTTTTACAGTTCCTCCAAAGCCTAAATTGACCAAAGTGTATCCTTTTGAAGCGGTTTCAAAACCACTCACATTATCCTGATCAAAAGTCGAAGAAACATTTAAGGAAGCAAAACCTTCGCTTAACCAGTTTTTGATGTTGAATTCGGTTCTTAATGTGTTATTCCAATTATTGGCAGGAATTAAAGGCAGGTAATCGTTATTGTCCTTTTTACCGGTTACGGTTTCAAAGCTGGTTTCAAAATGCAGCCAGTCTAATGGATGCGGGTGAAAGTGAAGCCCAACTTCGCCACCATATAATTGTGCATTATCCTGAACGTAGGCAAAAACATCATTATCATCTAAAACATCTCCTGTTGGCGAAGTGTAAATGTAATTGTTTATGTGATTGTAAAATCCGTTTACAAAAAACTCAAAATGTGAATTTTTATATTCCAGATTCAGATCAGTCTGAACATTTTGTTCGGTTTTTAAATTAGCATTTCCAATTTCGTAACGGTTGGTTCCTTCGTGAACACCGTTTGAAGTCAGTTCTGCCAGGTTTGGCGCTCTAAATCCGGTAGCTACATTTAATCGAAGGGTTAACGGTTCTGCTAATTTTGTTTTATATCCCAAAGAAGCATTAAAACTGTCAAAAGATTTGTCAAGCGGTAAAAAATAACCTTCTTCACCTTCTGTTCCGTGTGCAATTGACGTAACATTTCTGTTGTCAAAACGTAATCCGGCTTGTAAAACACTGTTATTCCATTCATAATTCGCCGTTCCAAAAATGCCAAAATCGTTCGTTGTCGCATCCGGAATTAAATATTCTTCTCCAGAATTTTTATTAGTCTGATGCATTCCCTGAACTCCTAAAATGGTTTCAATTTTACCGAATTTTGGAAAATGGTATTTTATATTATAGTTGAAAGTATTCAATTTCATGTGTAAAGATGCTTCATTGCTGTCTTCAAATTCGCTTCTGTCATTGGAGATGTAACCCAGATCAACATCCAGTTTTGAGTTTTCAAAGAAGATCACATTGTTTAAACTAAACAAATGATTGAAAATCCCCTGTCTGGGAAATTGGGTTTCCTTGCTCGAAGATTGCTCTGCGATTCCATCTTCCGGAATTCCGATGTCCAGTTTATTGTAATTATAACGTAAAACGCTTGAAAAAGTGGAATTGCTGTACCCGATTCCGGTTTTAAAGTCAGTTTCATTATAGCGTGAATTGGTCACACGGTCGCCATCAGCAATTTTGTAGTCAGAGTGGGTGTTGAAGCTTCCACGGGCAAGAAATTTCCAGTTGTCTGTTGAGGTTTTTAATCCAATAGAGGAATTGCTTCCCTGTGTATTGGTAAAATATTTTTGACTGAAATTAGCTTTAAAATCACCTGCATCTGCAAATTTTTCAGGATTGAAATATAAAACACCTCCCAAAGCGTCAGAACCGTACAATAAAGAAGCCGGACCTTTGATTACCTCTACGCTTTCGATTCCGGCATCATTTAGCCCTAGTCCATGTTCATCCCCAAACTGCTGGTTTTCGATACGGACACCTTGTGAATAGACTAAAACACGATTGCCGCTCAATCCGCGGATTACGGGTTTCCCTATAGAAGTTCCTGTAGAAATCTGAGAAACTCCCGGAATTGTCGCCAGCCCTTCGATTAAGGTTGAAGTTCCTTTTTGCTGTAATGTTTTAATGCTTTCATGATCAATTTTCATCACGTTTTGCGATTGCAGTTTGTTAAAAGGAGTAGAAACCACGACTTCATCCATTTCTAAAATGGATTCTAAAAGTATAATGTCTAATGTATTTTCTTTTACCAGTTTAACAATGGTTTTATTTTGATTAGCATAACCTACATAAGAAAAAGCAAGTCGTAAATTTCCGTTTGGAAGATTCTTTAATTCATATTTTCCGTTCTCGTCTGTTGTAGTTCCTTTATGCAATTCGGGAGCGTAAACTGAAACACCCGGCAACGGATTATTTTGATTGTCAGTTACAGTTCCTGAAACCGAATTTTGAGCAGAAACGATGCCCGACAACCCTAAAATAAGGGCAATTATAAATTTTTTCATTTGAAATGATTGCTATAGTTAATGGATTTTTTAAACGGAATCAAATAGGGTAAAGTCTGCTGAATTTCCATAGTAATGAAAACCAGAAAACTTAACTGAGTTTTGAATTCAGTTAAAACTGTGTTTTTCGAATAATCGAAATTTAAGATGCTATAGCGAAAGGAGGCCCGCGAAGAGCGTAAAGACTTCCGGAAAAGGAAATAATACTTTCTGAAAATCCAAAGAAATAAGGGATTTCCTGATGATTATTGAAAAACTGAAATATAAAATTTTCAGGAGCAATGTAGCTTCCAAAAGAAAAATTACAGATAAAACAAGAGTCATCGTTATGATGCTGATGCGTGATTTCGCCATTTGCGTCATTATAATTATGATGACATTTTTTTTCAGAAAGCTGTTGCGAGATATGTTCATAACTGTGTATCGACTGAAATAATATTGAGAACAATACCATCAATCCCAAAGAAAAACCGGTTATGAGCTGTCTTCTTTTCATTATGATGCAAAGGTATAAAAGCAAATATAAAAATGTTTGACTTTAACGCTTTTTATTGAAAATAGTGCAACAGAATATTTTAATGTAAGGCAAAAACGGAATAATTAGCATTGTAGCCCTTCATAAACAATCATTATATTATATTTGTGTGTCAAATAAATAATCCCCAAAAACGTTTATTTGAAATTCTATTAATTCAAACACACTATGCGATTATTTTTTAGTTGTTTATTTCTGATATCGTTTTGTAATGTTTTTTCGCAGGAAGAAAAACCTGAAATTAAACCTGTTAAAATCGATTCTTTGTACAGAGAAGATCAGTTTTATTTTTCTGTTGGTTATAATCTTTTTTCTAAGGCTCCACAAGGTCTTAAGCAGAATAAATTTTCTGCCGGGATTTCTGCGGGTTTTTTGAGAGATATGCCAATTAACAAAAACAGGACAGTTGCAGTTGCTACAGGTCTTGGTTTCACTTATAAGAATTATTTTCAGAACCTCACCATTTCTAAAAGCAATGATGGAGCATTAATTTACGGAGTAAACGATTACAATGAATTTGTATCAAATAAATACAGACAGTATTCGGTAGACCTCCCGATAGAATTTAGATGGAGAAATTCGACTTATGAGAGTCATAAGTTCTGGAGGATTTATACAGGACTTAAATTTAGCTACATTTTAGACAGTAAATCTGTGGTTGATGATGGTGAAAACAAATACATAATCCATAATAATCCAGACATCAATAAACTTCAGTATGGGGCGACACTTTCTGCTGGTTATAACACCTGGAATGTTTATTTTTACTATGGGCTAAATCCTTTGTTCAAAGATGTTAAAACTGTTTCCGGAGAAGACGTCAAGGTGAAAACGATGAGCCTTGGTCTTATTTTTTATATTTTATAGCCACAAATACAAAAATAAAACCTGAGGAATAATTCCAACGAAAAAGCCTATTATCAGCTCTCTATACGTATGTGCATTCATTTCCAGGCGTGACGATGCCACAATTCCGGTCAGCAAAATTAAAAAAGCGGGCCAGTACGGATTATGCAGCTGAAGATGCATGTTGAGCCCAATCACAAAAACAGCAAAACCACTTATGGCCATCATGTGTAAACTGACTTTTATCTTAAAAATAGCGTAAATAAGAGCAAAAATAGTACTGAATAATCCGCCCAGAAAGAAAAAATGTAGTTCGGGATAACGGCTTATTACAATACTCCTTTTTACGAGCAATATTAATAAAAAGCAAAGCAGAGTTAACGGAATAATCCGCTGAGATGTATCCGGAATCATTATTGATTTTATATTTCCGGTTGATTTTAGCAATAAAAAAAACAATATCGGAACGACAAAAGTAATAATCAGGATCTGAAATAAAACGAAATATTTTTCCTGAATACTAAAGACATCCCCTTTATAAAAAAGATAAAATAATGCAGCATATATCGGAATAAAAACCGGATGCAATATATAAGAGAATATAGGAAGTAATTTTTTCAAAACACTGTAATTTGAGGTCTTCAACAAATATAAATGAAATATAAATAGCTTTATGTTAACCATTTATTTTTTAAGAAAACTACAACTCTTTTCGGGCTTAATGTTTAAATTTGAAAAAAAGAATTTTTCTAATGAGCGTAAATTTAAAAAGCCTTGTATCGGTCCTGCATGCCGATTGGACTGGCTCAGATGCCGCCGTTTTTGTTGATCATATTTCTATAGACAGCCGTTCACTTCAAAATGGTTCGCAAACCTTGTTTTTCGCATTAACGGGCGTCAATAATGATGGACATTCTTATATTTTAGAATTGATAGAAAAGGGTGTGCAGAATTTTGTAGTCCAATATATTCCTGAAAATAGTGTTGGAAAAGCTAATTTTTTAGTTGTAAAATCTACTCTGGAAGCGCTACAGAAATTTGCTGCTTATCATCGAAATCATTTTGATATACCTGTAATCGGATTAACCGGAAGCAACGGAAAAACAATAGTAAAAGAGTGGCTCAATTTTTTACTCGGCCCAGATTATAATATTATCAGAAGTCCTAAAAGTTATAATTCGCAGGTTGGAGTGCCTCTTTCAGTAATTGCAATTAACGAAAAACATAATCTGGGTATTTTTGAAGCCGGAATTTCGACCGTTAATGAAATGGATAAACTGGAAGAAATCATTAAACCTACCATTGGAGTGCTCACCAATATAGGAACAGCTCACGATGAAGGCTTTGTGAATTTGGTACAAAAAATCGATGAAAAACTGCTTTTGTTCAAAGATTCACCCGTTATTATTTATCAGAAAAATGAAATTGTCGATTCCTGTTTATCCCAATTTGCCGCAGAATACATGTTGCATCCCAGAAAGCTTTTTTCATGGAGTTACACAGATGAATCAGCGGATGTTTTTATTCTGAAAAAAGAAAATAAGGAAGAAACCACAAGCATTCGATACCGATTTAAAAAAGAGGATTACAATCTGCAAATTCCTTTTAGCGATTCGGCCTCTTTAGAAAATGCCATTTCGTGTTTATTGGTTTTGCTTAATTTTCAATATGATGCTGCAACGATTCAAGATCGTATTCAGGGATTGTATCCGGTAGAAATGCGTCTGGAAGTGAAAAACGGAATCCATAACTGCAGTATTATTGATGATAGTTACAGTTCCGATTTTCAGTCTCTAAAAATAGCGTTGGATTTTCTGGAAAGCCAAAAAAAGAATGCGTCTAAAACGGTTATTTTATCAGATATTTTTCAAAGCGGATTTTCAAACGAAGAATTATATTCAAAAGTAGCGCAATTAATCGCTGATAACAAAGTCAATCGGGTTATTGGAATTGGCTCTACGATTTCGTTATTTAAAAATAAGTTTTCAAATTGTATCACCTATCAAAATACTGCAGAGTTTATTGCCGATTTTGAAAATCTGAATTTTGCCAATGAAACGATTTTAATAAAAGGGGCAAGGTCTTTTCAGTTTGAAGAAATCGTGTCTTTGCTGGAAGAAAAAACCCATGAGACAATTCTTGAAATCAATCTGAATTCCATTAGTCATAATTTGAATTTCTTTAAATCGAAATTAGCTCATGATGTCAAAATAATGGTCATGGTTAAAGCATTTGGCTATGGAAACGGAGGGCTGGAAATAGCCAAATTGCTCGAACATCATAAAGTGGATTATTTGGGTGTGGCTTTCGCCGATGAAGGAATTTCGCTGAAAAACGGTGGAATCAAATTACCTATTATGGTTTTAAATCCGGAATCAACCAGTTTTGCATCCATTATTCAATATCAGTTAGAGCCTGAAATTTATAGTTTGAAAGGCTTAAATGCTTTTTTGAAAATTGCCCGTGAAAAGAATTTAAAAGACTTTCCTATTCATATCAAACTCGACACCGGAATGCATCGTCTGGGTTTTGAAGAAAATACAATTGATGAATTGATTGATATGCTAAAAGGAAATTCAACCGTTCGTATTCAGAGTATTTTATCGCACATGGCAACGAGCGATGACATGCAGCATTATGAATTTGCAATGTCACAGATCAGATTATTCGAAAAACTGTCTTCAAAATTAATAAATGAATTAGGTGTAAATTCGATCCGTCATATACTGAATACTTCTGGAATTAGTAATTTTCCGGATGCACAATATGACATGGTGCGTTTAGGAATTGGCCTTTACGGAGTTTCAAACGACTCTTCAGAACAAAAATACCTGGAAAATGTTGGAACTTTAAAATCGATTATTTCACAGGTTCGAACCATTCCAGCAGGAGACAGCGTTGGTTACGGGCGTAGATTTATGGCTCAGAAAGAAACCAAAATTGCTACGATTCCAATTGGTTACGCAGACGGCATTTCGAGATTATGGGGAAATGGAGTAGGCTACATTAGAATTAAGAATCAAAAAGCACCTATTGTGGGAAGCGTCTGCATGGATATGCTGATGGTTGATGTTAGCGAAATTGATTGTAAAGAAGGGGATTCGGTTATCATTTTTGGGGAAAGCCCGGCCGTAACAGAAATTGCAGATGCTTTAAAAACGATTCCTTATGAAATTCTGACCAGCATTTCACAACGCGTAAAAAGGGTGTTTTTTAGATAGAATAAAGGAATTTTGAAGAAAATTACGTATTTTCGATATTCATTTATTTAAAAACTAAACAAATCAGATATGGGATTTTTTTCAGAATTTAAGGCATTTGCAGTGAAAGGCAATGTAGTTGACCTTGCTGTTGCTGTAATTATTGGAGCTGCTTTTGGTAAGATTGTAAGCTCATTTATCGAAGACGTAATTACACCTTTAGTATTAAAACCAGCTCTGGAAGCGGCACATTTAGAAAAAATTCAGGATCTTACTGCTTTTGGTGGTGTAAAGTACGGAATGTTTCTTTCGGCCGTAATTAACTTTATAATTGTTGCTTTTGTTTTGTTCCTGATTATTAAGGGATTAAATAATCTTAAAAAGAAAGAAGAGCCGGCACCGAATCAACCAGCAGCACCAACTCAGGAAGAATTGCTTACGCAGATTAGAGATCTTTTGAAAAATAAACAATAATACAATATACCGCTACACTAAGTCTAACTTAACCGCCTTCTAAAGAGGCGGTCTTTTTATTTTGTTTAATTTGTAACAATTTGTTATTTTTTGTGAATAGAATTGTATTCCTTTTTATTATCCTTACTTTTGCAATCTAAATTAGAACATTCATAATAAAAAATATAAAAATGAGAATAGCGGTTGTAGGCGCCACCGGTATGGTTGGCGAAATAATGTTGAAAGTTTTAGCAGAAAGAAATTTTCCGGTTACAGAATTAATTCCTGTTGCTTCAGAGAAATCTGTAGGGAAGGAAATCGAATATAAAGGACAAAAATACAAAGTGGTTGGTTTGCAGACTGCGGTTGATTTAAAAGCGGATATTGCTGTTTTCTCTGCAGGAGGTGACACTTCATTAGAGTGGGCTCCAAAATTTGCTGCTGCAGGAACAACGGTAATCGACAATTCATCTGCCTGGAGAATGGATCCGACTAAAAAATTAATCGTTCCTGAAATTAATGCAGAATCATTAACTAAAGAAGATAAAATTATTGCCAATCCAAACTGTTCTACGATTCAGATGGTATTGACTTTGGCTCCGTTGCATAGAAAATATAACATCAAAAGAATCATTGTTTCTACTTATCAATCGATCACTGGTACAGGTGTTAAAGCGGTAAGACAATTAGAAAATGAGTACGCAGGAGTTGAAGGAGATATGGCATATAAATATCCAATTCACAGAAATGCAATTCCACAATGTGATAGTTTTGAAGCTAACGGATACACGAAAGAAGAAATGAAATTAGTTCGTGAAACTCAAAAAATCCTTTCAGACAATACGATCAGAGTTACGGCTACTGCAGTTCGTGTACCTGTTGTTGGAGGTCATAGTGAGGCTGTAAATGTTGAGTTTACTAATGATTTTGATGTAAAAGAAGTTCGCGAAATTTTACAAAATACAGATGGAGTAGTGGTACAGGATGATCTGGATGCTTTTTCTTATCCGATGCCTTTATTTGCAGAAGGTAAAAATGAAGTTTTTGTTGGAAGAATCCGTCGTGACGAAAGCCAGCCAAATACATTAAACATGTGGATTGTGGCTGATAACTTAAGAAAAGGTGCTGCAACAAACACAATTCAAATCGCTGAATATTTAATTCAGGCAGGTTTGGTATAAACACTGAGGTTACAAAAATTGTTATAGAAAAAAAACCGTAATTACGAATAGTGATTACGGTTTTTTTGTTGAAAAGGAAATGATTTTTATTTAAGTTTAAAAATCTAATTAAATATGAAGCAGATTAAAAATTTATACGAGTATATTGATTTAATGAAGACAAGAATAATGATGACTGTCGGAGAAAAATCACTTTCTGCATTATACTTTCATGTAAAAGGCTATGAAGTTGGTTGTAAAGAGAATGAAAGATTGGAACCCGAATTTCATTTATTTCATGATTTTGTTGCAAATTATTATTTGCGTTCAGAATCCACAGCTGGCTGGAGAAACATAATATTGGCGGAAAGTTATGGTAATGAAGAACAAGCATTAGAAACTTTTTTTGTTCTATTTGATGATTTTAGACGAAATGTTAAACCAAAAAATTCAAAAAAAATTTTACTTGACCTTCTGGAAAAGATAATTTTAAATGAAAATGATTTTTTAGAAAACTTGGTAATAGAATTTACTGATGAAGATTATAATATATTTAAGTTGCTAATAAATAAAATTGCCTCAGTAAGTTTTTTGTCTGATTACGATGAACTCTTGAACCAAATTAAAGCTTTGACTATTAATTCTAAAAAAATTCAGGATTTGTTAATTTAGAAATTATGATAATAAGAAAGCGAGAACATAATTCTCGCTTTCTTAGGATTTTTAATATTCAGGAGCCAGTTCAAGTTCCAGTCCGTCTAATTCAGTAGTAATTGGGATCTGACATCCTAAGCGGCTATTTGATTTAACATAAAAGGCTTCCGAAAGCATGGCTTCTTCATCATCTCCCATTTCTGGTAAGGTAACATCATTTAAAACATAACACTGGCAGGAAGCACACATGGCCATTCCGCCGCAGGTTCCTTCAACAGGAAGTTCGTATGCTTTGCATAACTCCATTATATTCATTGCCATATCAGTTGGAGCCTGTAATTCGTGTATAACTCCTTCTCGGTCTTTAATCTTTATTAATACATCCATTTTAAACTATTGGAATTTATTTAGTTAGAATTTGATAAACAGAACAAATTCTAAAATATTTATTAATTAGTTGATTTTAATGTAAAAGCGTATTCTTTTCTGCTGTTTTCTTTGAGATGCATCTTAGCACCCAATATATTTCCACCTTTTTCTAATAAAGTTACTATAACAATTACGGAATAATAATCTTTATCCATTTGGAAAATTAAAGTACCTTCATAAGTGGAATTTAAAACTCCTTGCTTATCTGTTGTTGCAGATAGTTTTCTCGGATGTGAGAAATCTGCTGTGCTATAAGCCATTTTATTTGAGAACTTTGCTTTTCCTTCGCAAAAATCATATAAAAAATCGTAATTACCAATTCTAAGACTCCCTTCTTCACTTTGATGATTGATAGAAAATACAATTTTTCCTGAATAAGTATAATCAGACCATTCTTCTGAATCGTTTACCCAAGCTTTATCAACAAGTAATGTTTCTGGACTTTGTTGTGCATAATTTGCAGCTACTGAAAACAATAATATAAAAAGTATGTAATATTTTTTCATGATTTATGATTTAAGGGGTTTGTTACAAATTTAAGTTAAATGTGTATCAATTTCTTAACAGAATCTCTTAAATCTTTTGATTATTTTTTATTAAAATCGTAAAAAAACATGTGTTTTAACATATTTTCATGTAAAATTTCATCAAAAATGTTTCAAAGGTTATTTATTCTTATTAAATTTTAATGTTTCATAAGAAGTTAAATCATTTATTTCATTACATAATATTAACCACTGTTTCTATTTGTGGAGCATATTTTTTGATAGTGGTCTCTACTCCTGCTTTTAAGGTCATCTGATTTACACTGCAGCTAATGCAGGCTCCTTCAAGACGAACTTTTACATGTTTATCGTCTTCAATAGAAATCAGCGTAATGTCACCTCCATCAGAATTCAAAAAAGGTCTGATTTCATCAAGAGCCAATAATACGTTGCTTGTTAATTCTTCTGTTGTCATAATATTAGTGTGTCAATTAGAGAATGTGTCAATTAGAGAATGAAATTACCTAATTACTTAATTATCAAATTATCTCAATTATCTAATTCTTTTTAACTGCTGAACAACCTGCCATGGTTGTGATTTTTATGGCTTCTGTTGCAGGCAGGCTTTCGTTTCTGTTTACTGTTTCCTGAACGACATTTCGCGTAATTTCTTCAAATACAGTTTCAATTGGTGAAGCTGTTTGTAAAGCTGCCGGACGGCCATAATCTCCGGCTTCACGGATAGATTGTACAATTGGAACTTCTCCTAAAAAAGGAACATCTAAATCTTCTGCCAGATTTTTAGCGCCTTCCTTTCCAAAGATATAATACTTATTATCAGGTAATTCTTCAGGTGTAAAGTACGCCATGTTTTCAATAATCCCCAGAACAGGTACATTAATATTGTCCTGCATAAACATTGCAACTCCTTTTTTTGCATCTGCCAAAGCAACAGCTTGCGGAGTACTTACTACTACAGCCCCGGTTATAGGTAATGACTGCATGATCGAAAGATGAATATCACCTGTTCCCGGAGGTAAGTCCAGAAGCATAAAATCCAATTCTCCCCAGTCAGCATCAAAAATCATTTGGTTTAAAGCCTTTGCAGCCATTGGACCTCTCCATATTACAGCCTGGCTTGGTGCAGTAAAAAATCCGATTGAAAGCATTTTGATTTCGTAACTTTCTACAGGCTTCATTTTTGATTTCCCATCAACGGTAACCGAAATTGGTTTTTCATTTTCTACATCAAACATGATTGGCATTGAAGGCCCATAAATATCGGCATCCAGAACGCCAACTTTAAATCCCATTTTTGCCAGCGTTACAGCTAAATTTGCAGTAACAGTAGATTTTCCGACACCTCCTTTTCCGGAAGCAACGGCAATTATATTTTTGATTCCCGGAATGGCACGGCCTTTAATTTCGTTTTTCTCAGGAGTTTCCACCTTCGTATTTACCTTAATTTTTGCTTCTGGCGATACCAGTTCATGAATCGTTTTTTTGATATCGTCTTCTGCTCTTTTTTTAATGTGCATGGCAGGTGTATGAAGTACTAAATCTACTACTACTTCATCACCAAATGTAATAACGTTGGCAACAGCACCGCTTTCAACCATATTTTTTCCTTCTCCGGCTATGGTGATAGTTTCCAAAGCTTTAAGAATTTCTTTTCTATCTAATTTCATTTTTGATATAATGTTTTCTAATGAGCGAAATTAATTTTAAGTAATATTAATTTAACCAAATTCAGTTTGCAAAGATAACGCATTAAGTTCGGATTTTTGCTGTTTTGGATTGTATTTGTTGATATTACAATTATTCAAAATGATACGTTTTATAAAAAAAGAGATTTTGAATTAGAATGATTTTCAGCACAGAAAAAATATACTGAGGTTCAGGATAAAAAAAGAAACCCGCCAAATATTCTGATTCAGCGGGTTTCTAAAAAAAATGGTCTACAAGTTATTCGTATTTCAGATATTTCAAAACATCTATTTTCGTTACCTGATATGCTTTTGTCAGGACAATCAGTAAAGTAAGCGCCAGTAATGAAATGAATGCGATTGAAAATGGCAAAGCCGAAATGTTTATTCTGAATGCGTAATCTTCAAGCCATTTTTGTAATAAAATATAAGCCGGAATGATTCCAATTCCAAATCCCAGTAAGCAAAAAAGTATATATTGTTTTGATAATTCTTTCAGTAAGATATCTGTTTCTGCACCCAGTGTTTTTCTAATTGCTATTTCTTTCAGTCTTCTCTCCATCGAAAATGATGCCAAAGCGAACAATCCAAAAACGGCAATTAGTATTACGACCATATTTAGAATGAAAAACAGGTTTTTTTGCTTTATTTGTTCCTCGTAAGTTTTAGCAAAGCCTTTATTAACAAATTCATAATCAAAAGGATAATCTGGATTGACATTTTTCTCCCAATATTTTTTCAAATTTTCTAACGTTTCGGTTAAATTATTTGGAGAAACCTTTACAAACACATTATTAAAGTTATTCCATTTTAAAGTTTTAAGATTAATAAAAACCATTGGTGGCACTTTACTCTGCAATCCAGTAATATTAAAATCTTTTACAACTCCGACAATTTTAAATTTCAGGTTGCCCTTTTCATTACCCCATCCAGAAGTTACAATCTGGTTTATCGGATTTTTAAGATTTAATTGCTTGACCAAAGTTTCATTCATCAACATACTGCTAATCGTATCCGACGAATATTTAGGAGATAAATCACGTCCCTGAACGATTTTAATTTTCATCATATCCAGAAAACCAAAATCCATTTCAACATTTCTTGGCTGCACAAAAATGCCATTGTGTTTAAAACCAGAACTGGAACTGGTGCTTCCTCCAAAACTTCCTGCAAATGTAGTTACATCTACAACTCCGGGAATTTTTGCTATTTCCTGTTTATCGACCAGATATTTCTCTGTTCTTTTAAATCGATCTGGTTTATTGTACGGAATCGAAATTACCTGATCACCGTTAAATCCAAGATCTTTGTTCATCATATATTCAACCTGGGAGTTGACAATTAATGCTCCAATAATAAAGAATGCTGCGATTCCGAACTGAAAAATAAGCATAGAATTACGAATCCAGATACCACTTTTACTTCTTGAAAAATTGCCTTTAAGCACCTTTAAAGTTTCAAAATTGGAAATATAAACAGCAGGGAAAATACCCGCAGCAATAATTACTAATCCAAAAATTCCAATGAGCTGCAGGTAAAATTCACCACCATTTATGGTCAGCATTTTATTTAGAAAGTTATTGTAATACGGTAAAGAAAGCTCTACAATAGCCAAAGCAAAGAAAATTGCCAGCAATACAATTATTGCCGTTTCAAAAATAAACTGAACAATAATCTGATTTTTTGAAGCCCCAACAATCTTACGGACACCGACTTCTTTAGCACGTTTTATTGCAGATGCAGTAGCCAGATTTACATAATTTACTAATGACAAAATCAAAATTAAAAGAGATAATCCTGCCATAATATAAAGCAGTTTCAAATTGCCCATGCCTTCCGGGAAAGTAGAACCCGAAGTCTTTGTACCATGTAAACGCGCCATTTTTAACTGATCCAGCAATATTGTAATTTCGCCGTTTTCTTTAACATATTGTTCAACAGTCTGCCCGCTTTCTTTAGCATCTTTTACCGTTCTGTTGACAAAATTTACGTGCTGCATTTTCTTTAAAACTAAAGCACGATCGGTGTCTTTTTTAATTTTAATAAGAAAACCATAATTAAAGTTTCCCCAGCTATTTAGGTCCGGTTCTCTTTTTACGCCGCTGAAAACATAATTTGGCTCAATAGAAGAAGGTCTGATAATTTTATAAACAGATTTTACAGTATAATTTGCAGCCCCATAAAAGATAGACTTACCAATTGGATTTTCATTTTTGAAGAGTATTTTTGCTTGTTCATCTGAAATTGCAACGCTGTTTTTCTCTTTTAAAATATTTGTTTTGGCGCCTTTTAGTATTTCAAAGGGAAAAAAATCAAAGAAATTCTCATCACTTACCATTATTTTTTTAGCCATCAATTTCTGATCTTGATATTTGATAATATCCTGATCATACCAAACGTTAAAAAAACAGATTTTTTCAATCTCTGGAATTGTAGCTTTACAAGTTTCACCAAACGGAATAGAGCTGGTTGCCCAGGTATCCCCATTTCCAATTTTATTAAGAACTAAATAAATATTTTCTTTTTCGGGATTCCATTGATCGTATGAGTGCTCATTATTCCAATACAAAATCGCGAAAATCACACCGGCAATCCCAATGCTCAATCCTAAAACATTTAAAAATGAAAACAATTTGTTTTGTTTTAAATGATAAACAAATATTTTAAACCAGTTATAAATCATGGTGTATGTTTTTTATATTATTTCAGTTTTTGACAAGCCGATTTTTAGACAATTGCGAATATTTTGCAAACAAACTCAACCAGAATCAGGATTGCGGTTACAATAAATTTTAGCATCTTTTAGTTATTTAGCGTTCATAAAAACATCAACATTTCGCTGATTTAGCTTTTCAGAAAATATCACACCGTCTTTCATGTGAATCGTTCTTTGCGAAAAAGAAGCATCATAATCAGAGTGGGTTACCATTAAAATTGTGGAGCCTTTTGCGTGCAGATCGGTTAAGAGTTCCATAACTTCATTTCCGTTTTTACTGTCCAGGTTTCCGGTTGGCTCATCGGCCAAAATGATTTTAGGATCATTTACCAAAGCTCTGGCAACGGCAACTCTTTGCTGCTGACCTCCCGAAAGCTGCTGTGGAAAATGTTTGAGGCGATGTGAAATATTTAGTTTTTCCGCAATGGCCTCAATTTTTTGTTTTCTGTCTGCTGCTTTTATATTATTGTAAAGCAAAGGCAATTCGATATTGTCATAAACAGAAAGCTCGTCGATAAGGTTGAAGTTCTGAAAAATGAACCCGATATTTTCTTTTCGAACCTGAGCCCTTCCTTTTTCTTTCAGGCTAATCATTTCCTGATCTAATAATTTGTAGCTTCCTTCATTGGCGCTGTCTAACAGCCCGATGATATTTAATAAGGTAGATTTTCCACAACCTGACGGTCCCATTATAGTTAAAAAGTCTCCTTTTTTAATTTCTAAAGAGATACCGCTCAAGGCTGATGTTTCTACTTCTTCTGTCCTGAAAACTTTGGTTAAATTCTGAATTGTTATCATTTTGTAAAGGTGTTAAAATGTGATTGACTGCGTTTTTTGATTGATGATTGATGTTTTTATATGTTCTTGTTTCAGGTTTAAAGTTTCACGTTTGGTTACAGAAGACTTGAAACTTTAAACCTGAAACGATTTTATTCTTTATTAATCGAAAGTTCTTCAATATCCTTATAATCTGAATAGGATGATGTAATTACGGTTTCACCTTCTTTTAATCCCTCCAGCACTTCATAATACGATGGATTTTCTCTGCCTAATTTTATGTCTCTTCTTTCGGCCTTATTTCCTTTTACCACAAAGATCCATTTTCCTGCTGTTTCCTGGTTGAAGCTTCCTTTTGGAACAACCAGTGTTTTGTTTTTTTCAGATAAAATCAGCTTTACGCCAAAACTTAATCCGTCCTGTAATGCAATATTTTCTTTAGATGTAAAAGCCAGTTCTACTGTAAAATGACCGTTTTTTACTTCCGGAATTACTTTGGTCACTATTATTTCAAGTACCTTTCCTTTAAACTCTACCTGACCTTTTAATCCTTCCCTAATTTTCTCTAAATAAAATTCATCTACATCGGCTGCCAGTTTGTAGCCGCGTTTTGAATCAATTTTCCCGATGCTCTCTCCTGCCTGAAATGTTTTTCCTAAAACGGGTTCAAAAGAAGTCAGTCTTCCGGATTCCGGAGCGGTGATCAAAAAGTTCTTTTTATTATTTCTCAAAATATCCAGACTTTTTTCCATGGTCTGAATCGAACGGTTGATCTGCGAAATTTGCAACTGATTGGATTGCTTTTCTTTTTGAATACTTTGCTGGATTGTTTTTTTGCGTTCTTCCTGAAAACGTAAATTTTCTTTAAATGTATTCCAGTCGTTTTTCGAAATCACATCTTTTGCAAATAATTTCGAGTTCATATCGTACAATCTTTTCGCGTCGTTATAATCGTGTTCAATCAAAACCAAGTCTTTAGTTAAGTTTAATTCCTGATTTCTGATGTTTAGTTTTCCTGTATTCAGGTTGTTGATTTGTTCAATAATGGCAGTTTCCTGGGTCAGGTAATTTAATTCAGTGTTCGGATTGTATAATCTTGCCAGTGATTGTCCTTTCGTTACCATCGCGCCGTTTTCAACAAAAATCTCTTTCACAGATCCGCCTTCTGTTACATTTACAAGCATTACATTTAGCGGTTCAACTTTGGCCTGAAAAACTACAAAATCTTCAAAAAAAGCTTTTTCTGCTTTTTGAATTGAAATTTCTTCTGCTTTTACATTTAAACTTCTTTTCGTATTGAACGAGAAAAAGATAATCACTGTCAAAGCTAAAAAAACACCAATTGCTATTGTGAAATATCTAAATTTTCTATTTTTACGAGGAATTACCTTGTCCATTTTTTTAATAATTTACTGATTACCAATAGGTAAATACTGTGCCATTAAATTTATTATTTGTAAAGCATTGATTTTAAAAGAGCTTTAAAAACCATTCAAAAAAAGAGTGTCCGATAATGAACAGTTGACCGTTCAAAACCGGACAAAAAAGACAGATGCGAAAAAAACTAGCCCAAATATTAATTGTCGATGATCAGGAAGAAATTCTTTTTTCGGCAAAAATGATTCTTAAGAAACATTTTGAAACCATTTTTACGACAAATAATCCCAAAAAAATCCTTTCACTTTTAAGCGAAAACGAAATAAATGTGGTTTTGCTCGATATGAATTACCGAATTGGTTTTGAAGACGGGCGCGAAGGGATTCACTGGCTGAAAGAAATAAAAACACTGTCACCAAATACAATTGTAATTTTAATGACTGCTTTCGGGAAAATTGAAACAGCTGTTGAAGGTATCAAAATTGGTGCTTTTGACTATGTTTTAAAACCTTGGCACAATGAAAAATTATTGGAAACAATTGATAAGGCTGTCGCCGAAAGCAGAAAAAATAACAAAAAACCTGTTATAAAAAATAATGAAAAAAGATATTTTACCGGTATTTCACCAAAAATAAAACAGGCTTACGCTATGGCCGAAAAAGTGGCCAGAACTGATGCGAATGTTTTGATTTTAGGTGAAAACGGAACCGGAAAATATGTTTTTGCTGAGTTTATTCATCAGAATTCAGAAAGAAAAAGTTTGCCTTTTATTCATGTTGATTTGGGTTCCCTGAGCGATAGTTTATTCGAAAGTGAACTTTTTGGATATGCAAAAGGCGCCTTTACGGATGCAAAAACCGATACGCCGGGAAGGTTTGAACTGGCGCAAAACGGCACTATTTTTCTGGATGAAATTGGCAATATTCCACTTCATTTGCAGGCAAAATTATTACACGTTTTACAAACCAAAACGGTTACCCGTTTGGGCGAAAGCAGGCCCAGGACTTTGAATGTCCGTATTATCTCTGCTACAAACAGTGATATTAAAACAGAGGTTAAAAATAAAAACTTTCGTGAAGATTTGCTGTACCGCATCAATACGATGGAGATTCATCTGCCGTCGTTGCGGGAACGAAAAGAGGATATTGTTCCGATGGCGAATTTCATTCTGGATCAGATTGCTGAAAAGTACAATCAGGAAAATTGGCAGTTTGAAGAAAATGCTGCCCGTTATCTGGAAAGATATCCATGGAAAGGAAATGTACGCGAAATGGAAAATAAAATTGAACGTGCTTTGATTTTATCTGATAATAATATCATTTCTGTCAGTAATCTCGACATTTTAGATTTTGAAGATGTTCCTGAAAATGATGAAAATCCGCTATCTGAAATGGAAAAAACAGTCATCGAAAAAGCACTGTTTAAGCATCAGGGAAATATCAGCAAAACGGCTGAGGAATTGGGTTTGTCAAGAGCTGCTTTGTACAGAAGAATTGAGAAATACGATTTGAAGAATTAAAAATTAAGAGTAAAGAAGTTTCTTTTATCTGCTAAATCTGTAGCAAAATAATCTCTATCCCAAAAAGAAATTAAATGAAAAACTGGAAGTTTTATAACGCTTTGTTTGTTAGGGTATTGTTTGTCGTGATGCTCTTTTTCTTTTGCGTTTTTCTTATTTATAAGATGTTTTATTATAATGCGATTTTGGTTGGATTCTTTGCGGTTGTAATGCTTTTTGAAATGTATTCTTTTGTAAAAAATCAATTGCTCTTTTACGACAGAACACTGCTTTCGATACTTCAAAATGATTTTTCGACTAATTTTCCGGATGAACATAAAAAAGATAATTTTAAAAGTTTGTACCTCTTATATGATACACTGAAAATACAGCAGCAGGAGCAAACCTCAAAAGAATTGATCTACAAATCAATTTTAAACAGTATTGACACCGGCACTTTAATTTTGGAAAAAGAGAATGAAGAATGGCATGTTTTTTTAATGAATGATTGCTTTTCGAATTTATTTAAAGTGCCAAAAGTGAGTCACTGGAAATACCTTAAAAACTATTTGCCCTCTCTTTGCAATGAAATTGAAAAGTCTGATTTTGCCGAATTAAAATCGGTAATTTCTATGAAAATTGAAGAACAGGATTTGCAGACTTTTATCCTTCAGACCTCGTTGACGAAAACGTATAACAAGGAATATTTTATCATTTTACTGGACAGTATTCAGCGTGTCATTGAGAAAAAAGAAAAAGAAGCCTGGATCAACCTGATGAAAATTATTTCGCATGAATTAATGAACTCTTTAACGCCAATTCGTGCGCTTTCGCAGAATTTACTTCAGATTGTCGATCAGGAAAAACTGGAAGATGATGATTTTGAAGACATCAAAAGCAGTATTTCGACCATTATAAACAGAAGTGACCATTTGCAGGTTTTTGTTGAGAATTACCGAAAACTTGCCATGCTGCCAACGCCAGCTAAAGAAATGACGCCAATCAATCTGCTTTTTGCAGACTGCCTACGAGTCATGAGTCCAATTCTGAAGGCCGAAAATATTGAATTGATAAATGATATCCATAGTTCACGATCTGTCTTAATTGATAAAAACCAAATGGAGCAGGTCATTATTAATTTGATTACCAACAGCATTTACGCCCTAAATGAAAGGACTGAAAAGAGAATTTTCATATCGAGTTTTACCGAAAATAATCGCTTTTTTATTACCATTTCAGACAATGGAAAAGGAATCGACCAGGAAATTCAGGACAAAGTATTTCTTCCATTTTTCACTACCCGAAAAGACGGAGCAGGAATTGGTTTAACACTCTCTAAAAACATTATTGAAGCCCACGGTGGTTACCTAAGTTATCAAACGGAGGAAGACAAAACCACGTTTGTAATTTGCCTTATCTAAGATGTAATAAAATTCTGTATTTCTTTAATTTAATGAACTTCAGGTTGTTAATGTGAATTTTAAAAGATGTATATTTTATTCTGTAAAGTGATTCTTTTGATATAGCCGTAAATTTGAAGAACCCTAAATCCTGAATTTGCACTATTTTAAAAAGTATGGCGAAGACTCATTTTTAAGGTTACTGATTATGTTTTTTCGCTGTGTTTTTTAAATAAAAGTTTAATAAATAATATTTAAAAAAATTACATCATGCGACAATTATATAAATTTCTCCTAATTATAGCTGCAGGTTTTGTATTTGCTTCATTTAGCTTTAAAAAAGATATAAAACCAATTGACAATTTATATCCAAAAGAAAATCCCGCAGTTCAGAATAATTCTGATTCAGCAAGCAGTGCTTCTAAATCCAGAGAAGTGTATCTTTTATCCAGACAGTACGACCGGCTAGAGGGAGCTTTAGAAAAATACCAAAAAATTGACCGAAAAAAACTGTGGAAAAAAATAGATGTTGACAGCGCCACCTATAAAGAATTAAAACCTTTTGATAGTGGTGCCGTAGTAAAACAAATTCGTGAACGTTTGTTTGTCGAAGGCGATTTAAAAAAGGATTCTAAAAAAGGTTTATACGATGAAGAGCTTATGGCCGGGGTTTTAAATTATAAAAAAAGATACGGTCTGAAATTGAACTACAAATTGTCATTCGAACATATCAAACAAATGAATGAGCCTGTATCAGAAAGAATCAGAATTATAAAATTAAACATGGACCGTTGTCGCCTGATTCCTGAAAATTTAATAGATGCAAGGGATTATATTATGGTAAATATTCCGGCTTACCGGTTATTATACGTAAAAAATGGTGCAAACGAGTTTACATCTGATGTTTTTGTAGGTGCTAAATGGTCAGAAACCGAAATTTTCAGCAGTGCAATGGATAAAATTGTATTTAGCCCGTATTGGAATGTGCCCCAGAGTATCATCGATAATGAATTAAAACTCAATATGGCTTCCAATAAAAATTACCTGGAAGAACATAATATGGAATGGAACGGAGGAAAGGTAAGACAAAGACCCGGGCCTAAAAACTCTTTGGGATTAGTAAAATTTTTATTTCCAAATCCGTTTGATATTTACATGCACGATACCCCGGCTAAAAGTTTGTTTATGTTTGAGCAGCGTACATTCAGCCACGGTTGTATTAATATAAAAGAAGCTAAAAAAATGGCGCATGTAATTTTGAAAGACGACCCGGACTGGACGGACGAAATGATTGATAATGCGATGGATGGTGAAAAAGAAACCACATGCATACTGAAAAATAAAATTCCGATATACATAGGCTATTTTACTTCGTGGGTAAGTGAAGAAACCGGTGAAGTTTATTTCTATCCTGATGTGTATCAAAAAGATAAAGAAACAACAGCTGAAGATCCAAATGGTTTGGTAATGGATTAATTATAATCCAATTTCAGGCTGCCAGTAATGTTTGTCAAAATCAACAATCTGATTATTGACCACTTGAATGCCTTCGTTTTCTAAAAGCTGCTGCATTAAATTGGTTCCGTCAAAATGATGTTTTCCGGTCAACAGTCCTTTTCGGTTTACCACTCTGTGCGCCGGGACATCATCCATATGGTGACAGGCATTCATGGCCCAGCCTACCATACGTGCAGAACGTGCGGTACCTAAAGCTTTTGCTATTGCACCATAAGAAGTTACTTTTCCGTACGGAATCTGTCGGGCGATTGCATATACTTTTTCGAAAAAATTTTCCTCAGCCATAGTTTGGTTGTTTGCCACAGATTAAAGGATAAAATATTGGTTTTAGTAACGATTGAAACACCTTTTTTGCCCTATTGCCAAAGAGACCGGTTTCATCTTTTAATCTGTGGTTTTATTATTTATCCGAAATAATAATTCAAAATATTAAAAAGCGTTACAAGAGCTACTAAACCTGTAATACATCCAATAATTTTATTCATATTCCGCATCAGGTAATCGGTTTTTTGCTCTATTTTTTCAAAAAAAGCAATATAGCAGTATAAAGCAGCAAAAGAACCTAAAACAGATCCCAAAACAAAAATGGAGATGATATTGTTTTCAAAAGCAAAAAGCTGATAGGAAGCTAGCGTTACACTTACAACCACATAATAAGGAATAGGAAAAAAGTTTAGACCAGAAAGCAGCATCCCTAAAAAGAAACGACTTTTTTTACTGCTTTTTTTAATCTTTGATTTTTTCTTCGCTGTTGGTTTTTTGGCAATAAATAAAAAATAAATGGTCAAAATAGAAAAGGCCACAAAGCCAATTTCGCGCAGCAGCGTCACAATATCCGGTCTGTTGTCAATTACACGTGCAAATAAAACCGCTACATAGACCTGAAAAAAAATAACTAAAACGGCACCAACTACAAACCATAAAGCATTCTTTTTCCCTTCTTTCAGATTTATTTTGGCAGCTGTCATGTTCAGTAATCCCGGAGGAATGATTCCGATAACAGCAGCAATAAAACCTGAAACTAAAGGGGTGAGTAAAGCCATTCGGTTGTTTGATGGGTTAGAATTTCGTTTTAAAAAATAATTTAATCTTTAATTTTAAAACGAATATACGTAATTGCCTTGTTTATTTCTAAATATTGTTTTTCGTAAAAGGTCTGAATCGAAGTTACTACTTCAGGACTTCCTTCATTTTTATACACATTATGGTTGGCATATAAAACTTCGTGTCCTTCTCCGTGCAGTAATCCTAAGGTATAACCGTGCATGAATTCACTGTCGGTTTTCAGGTTTACTACGCCATCTTTTTTGAGTATTTTTTTATACAATTTCAAAAACTCAGAATTGGTCATTCTGTGCTTGGTTCTTTTGTATTTGATCTGAGGATCCGGAAAAGTGATCCAGATTTCGTCAACTTCGTTTTCAGCAAAAATATGATCTATTAATTCGATTTGAGTACGTACAAACGCAACATTATGCAGGCCATCTTCAACAGCTGTTTTGGCACCTCTCCAGAAACGGGCACCTTTAATGTCAATTCCGATAAAATTTTTGTCCGGGTATTTTTCTGCCAGTCCAACAGAATATTCGCCTTTTCCGCATCCTAATTCTAAAATTAACGGATTGTCATTTTTAAAGAAATCAGTATTCCATTTTCCTTTCAAAGGCATTAAATCGCCCACAACTTCTTCTCTGCTTGGCTGGAAAACGTTTTCAAATGTTTCGTTTTCCCTGAATCTTTTTAGTTTATTTTTACTTCCCACTTTTTACAAAAATTTTCCGCAAAATTAAGGAATATAAACGAATGGACGAGGCGGAATTGAAGTTTAAATTTTAGCCGCAGTATTTTCAGGTTTTTAATCTGAGAAAGCTGCGGCTTATCTTTGGTTAGTAATGTGGTTCAGTTATATGTGATGATTTTGGATCCAGCGTTTCATCATGCTGAGATAAATCCAGTCCGATGTGTTCTGATTCTTCTGAAACTCGTAACGGAATAATGAAATTGGTTACTTTGAACAAGAAATAAGCTCCGAAGAAAGTGAAAATGGAAACCAGTACTAATGCCATCATGTGATGCCCGAAAACATTCCATCCTCCGTGCAGTAAACTTGCATCTTCACCGTGGGCAAAAATAGCTGTTAAGATCATTCCCATGATGCCGCCTACACCGTGACAGGCAAAAACATCCAGTGTATCGTCAAATCTTTTTGAAAAACTGCAGTTTACAGCCGTGTTTGAAACCAATGCTGTTATGAATCCGAAAAACATACTTTCAGGAACCGATACAAAACCTGCGGCAGGAGTAATCGATACTAAACCTACAACAGCCCCGATACAGGCTCCGAGTGCTGAAACTTTTCTTCCGTTCATTCGGTCAAAGAAAATCCACGTTAACATGGCTGCAGCTGATGAAGTGGTGGTTGTTGCAAAAGCCATTGCGGCAGTTCCGTTTGCTGCAAGAGCAGAACCGGCGTTGAAACCAAACCATCCAAACCATAACATTCCGGTTCCTAATAATACAAACGGAATGTTGGTTGGAATATGCTGACTGTTTTTTCTTTTTCCTAAAACGATAACCCCGGCCAAAGCGGCAAATCCGGAACTCATGTGTACTACGGTTCCTCCGGCAAAATCTTTTACACCAAAATAGCTTCCCAAAATACCTGTTGGGTACCAAACCGCATGACATAAAGGAGCATATATAAAAATGGTAAATAAACTGATGAAAATTAAATATGATATAAAACGAACACGCTCCGCAAATGAACCCGTAATGATAGCAGGACAAATAATCGCAAACTTCATCTGGAACAAAGCAAATAACATAAACGGAATCGTAGTGGCCAATTGTTTATGAGGCAGGACGCCTACGTAATCCATAAAAGCAAAAGTTGTCGGGTTTCCGAAGAAACTGTAAAAATGATCTCCTGAACCAAAACCTACAGGCTCTCCAAACGCAAGGCTAAAAGCGACTACAGCCCATAAAAGCGTAACCACTCCAAGACAAATAAAACTTTGTAACATCGTTGAAATTACGTTTTTCTTGCCTACCATTCCGCCATAAAAGAAAGATAATCCCGGGGTCATGATTAAAACCAGACAGGAGGATGTCAGCATCCACGCAACGTCTGCGGGTACAATGTGATCAATGGTGCCAAATGCAGCTAATACATAATCATTTTCTGTAACAGTAGGCCAAAAAGCACCCGTGATACAAACAATACTTATCATAATAAAGGAAATGATCCAGCGTTTTTCTATTTTCATTTTTCAAATACTTTATTTAACCCTATTTTTTTTGGGGGCAAAGTTAAAAAAAAATAAATATTTTAATTTTAAGGGCTGACAAAATAGAGGCTTGATTTTTATTTTAGTAAATTTTATAAAATTCAGCTTGTTTTTTTGAGAGTATCTTATTTTGTGCTTCTAAATTTACGCTATTATTGCCAAATATATTATAATAGAATTGATATTCTGAGTTGTAAAGTGCCAGAAAGCCAATGATTAGAATAAGAATGAAAGATATTGCCTATTTTTTTTGAAGTTTGGCAATCAGAATATCTTCGACAGGTGCTTTAACTTTTACCACAGCATCCACTTCGTCATTTGGAATCGTCATGGATAAAACGTAATGCTGAATTTTCCATTCTTTCCCTATTTTGACCAAAACGCCTGAACCTCGGCAAATTTTCATCTGCGTATTCAGCAATTCGTCAAACCACGCCATTTTTCCGGATTTATCAAAAAAGATATGACGTTCCAAAGCAGTAAAATTCCAGGTTGTGCCTTTGTCGAAATACGGTTTCGCCCAGGCTTTAAAGTCAGGTTTTACCCAGTTTTCTGTGGCGTCTGTTCCAATGTAAACCGCGTCTTCGGTCATGGTATTAAAATAAGCGTCGAACTTTACATCAGCCGCGGCTTTGTGCCAGGCATCAAGAGTCTGGTTGATTTTGTCTTTTTCGGAATTTTGGGCATTGGCAAAAGAAGCAATTAATAAAAGTAAAAGAATTGTGTTTTTCATGTGTAAGAGAATTTGAAGTTTAAATATAAAGAATGATTTCTCAATGAGAGAAATTTTCCCGCAGATTTAGCAGATTCAGAAGATAAAATTTAGATAGCTAAAAAAAAATCTGTATGATCTGCAAAATCTGCGTGCAAAAAAATATAAGCTTATTGTGTTTCTCGCAAAGACGCAGAGTCGCAAAGACAATTAAAATAAAACTTTGCATATTAGCGATTTAGCGAGGCTAAAAAGACAAAGTATGACTAAGAAAAAAACTTAAATTATCTTATATTCACTTATATGGTGGAAAAAAATTATATTTGAGTGCTTTTTAAACACCTCAAACATGAATTCAAAAATCTACATAAGTTCGATCGTTATTGCCTCCTTAGTTTTTATTTCCTGTAAAAAAGAATTAGAAGTCCAGGAGAATACTTCAACATCTGAACTGATCCGGTTAGGACTTGCAAAAGATACTTCTAAAACAGCCGCTCCGGTGGCACAGGCTCCGGCTACAAACCCAAATACGGTTTTAGGAGAAACAAAAGGACTGAATCCTGCTCACGGACAACCGGGACATCGTTGCGATATTGCGGTTGGAGCGCCTTTAAATTCGGCACCAACACAACAAGGGCAGGTTGCTGCTCAGGCACCGCAAACCGTTCAGGTTAATGCTGGCCAGCCCAATATGGTTACCACAAAAACGGTAACTGCTGCTCCGGTAAAAGTAGGGAAAGGAATGAATCCGTCGCATGGTCAGCCGGGACACCGATGTGATATTCCGGTAGGAGCACCTTTAAATTCTCCGGTTACAAAACCTGCTACTACAACAGCTGCAGCACAAGGCGGAACAGTAGAAAAATCATTTACAGTAACACCACCAGCAAACAATACAGTTCCCGCTTTATTAAGCACCGAAACCGCAAAACCCGTAACTACTGCCGAAGGCACAAACCCAGTACACGGACAGCCAGGTCACCGCTGCGATATCGCCGTGGGAGCACCATTGCCGAAATCATAAGAGGAAGGTACAAAGTTGCAAAGCAACAAAGGGACAAAGATGCTAAGAAAACCTTGGAGCCTTTGTCCCTTTGTTGCTTTGAACCTTCAAAAAATTAATGTGCTTTCATTTTTTCGAAAGTAGTAGTCAGTGATTTTTTGGCTTTTGCCAAAGCACCGCTAAATGCTTTTTCAAGAGTGTCCGCGTGTTCTGTAACGGTAAGTGGCTGTAAGTTGGCAATACGCACTTCAAGAACGCATTTTTTATCGTTTAAGCTGAATTTCTCTCCATTCTCATCTCCAAAGTGTACTTCGATGCGGGTAATTTTATCTTCAAAACGTGCCAAACCTTTTTCTAATTCTTCAGAAAAATAGTTTTCTAATCTTGCATGTCCTTCAATGTTTTTGTCGGTATTGATTTGAATTTTCATAATGTTCTTTATTTAATGATTGTTTCTCAAACTTATCTTTTTTTAGATGAAAAGGCAAGTGAGTTAAGGAAAGATTATGAAATGTTGAGGAGATTTTTTTATTCCCAGGAAGGAGGAATTTTCATTAATTGCTGAGTCCTATAATTAATTGTGTTTAGTATTTCTGTAATGCAAGCGCCTAAATTCTTTTTGATATCATCGCTCCAAAAACGCAGGACTTTCCAATTGTGAGATTCGAGATAATGATTGACTTCAAGATCACGCTGTATATTTCGTTCGATCTTGTTGATCCAATATGCTGAGTTGGTTTGCGGTTTTTTTCTGGTCTCCCAATCTTTACCATGAAAGAATTCGCCATCAACAAAAATGGCAATTTTTAGATTTCTAAAAGTTAGATCTGGACAACCGAAAACTTTTTTATTGTTTTTTCGGTAACGTAATCCTATATGTCATAAAGCTTTTGCCAAACGAACTTCATCTTTGGTGTTTTTGCCACGAATTTTGCTCATGACTTTTGAGCGTTGTTCTGGAGTGAAACAATCCATGAGGGCTAATTATTAAATGCTTTTAAATTTAATAATTAGCGGATTTGATTAATTATAAGATTAAGAAAGAAAGTTATGTTATTCAAATTTCGAATTAATCTATTCTAATTTTTTTATATTAAATGACTTTTCAATTATCAAATCATTAAGAGATAAGTCTTTAGTATGTTGTGCAATTAAAAATTTCTCATCATTAGTGTAAAAAGACTTTCCGTTAAGTAATCTGAAATAATTTGTCATAATTGCTTCGGCATCTACTTCGTTCATTTCTTTTTCATAAATTTTAAAACCAGATTTAGAAGAGTCATTAAAAAAAGAAATAAATTGATTTCTGAATTCAGTCTTTGTTCTTATTCTAAACTCTTTGATTTTATTTTCATCAAATGTTGAATATGATTTAATAACATACAAAAAATTTATTTTATATTGATGCACAAACAAAGTATCTCTATCGAATAAGCGATTTTCAAAGTGAAATGATTTTACAGGAATTTCTGTTTTATGCTCTAAATTGTGCTCATCAAAATTTCGAAAATCTTGAATGTAACCATAAATAAAGAAATTTGGAGTAATATTATAGCCCTCAGTTATCTTATCTCTGTACCGAACATTTTTTTTATAAACATCGCCATTATTTAGTAAATCAATGTTAAATTGAATTACATTTTTAGCGTAAGTAAACTGTTTGTATTTAGATAATTTATCTGCTTCATTTCCAGACTTATAATATTTAGAATCTCCAATATAGAAAATATCAGAAGTATCTATTAACGAATCATAATTAAAAACATGGTCTATTATTTTACCATCATTATTGTATTTTAAATCGTCTAATGAAATTTTGTCAACTTCTTTATTTTCGTCTAATTTATCCGAAAATAGTTTGTCAATCATATCTTCAAAAACAATGTTGTAATTGCTTACTGATATAAATTCTTCTTTTTTCTTTTTACTACTACTTATGTCTGTTTTAGAAAAATAAAGTTCACACAAAACGTACATTCTCTTTAAGGTGTCTGAGAAATAACGATATTTTATTTTTCTTAGTTTTGACAATCCACTCTTTTGAAGTTTTTCAAATTTTTCATTTTTGATGATAGTAAAACTTGGATCAATTTTCAAATGTAAAAGATGTTCTTTATTAAAATGATTTAGTATTGAAAAAAAATAAGTCAAAAGCTCCTCTTGAGAATTTATAACTTTCTTTTTATTTTTTATTTCAATATAAATTGAAGTGTTGTTTGAAGAAAGTATTGGTAGAGATTTTCTAATAGTTTTATCCCATTTAGGTTTCTTTACTTGATTAGATTTATATTCAATGTGTTTATATAGAATTGTATTTTTGTTTTTTTTATAAAAATTTACAAAGCTTAAAAGCAGGTCCAAATAAGAATATTCTAAATCCCCAAGATTGGTATTTAATTCAAAAGCCAACGAAGATTCAATAATTGAAGTGTCTTTAATTCGTCTTTTATATTCAGTAAGGCTATTATAAAAATAAACTAATAACTGTCGAATCCATCTGTAATCTTCATTATGTTTAAATGTTTCGAAATTATCAAAATTAAACAAATCGTCTTTAGTAATGCCAAAAACAGTTTCTTGATTATCTTTCATGAAAACTTTAGGTAACATATAAACTAATTCTTTCTTTTCAAAAGAATGATAATATCCTACCGAAATTATTTTGCCATTTCCATTTTGATTATAAAATTTTGGGTCATCAAAAATAGAAGCTAAGTTTTCAATTGAATAATCTTCACCTTCAATTAGAATTTTCATTTATACAGTTGTTGGTTCAATGTTTATTCTTTTTAAAATTTTTAGTATTTGATCTTTTGCATTAATATCTATTGGAAAAAAATCTTCATAACACACATTTTTTTCAAATAGTGATTCAGAACTGTCTTCATCTTTAAAAACATCATTCCATAAGTAAAATATAGCTTTGTTAATGAATTCTTTTAAGCTTATTTCTTTAGTTTCTGATTTAATAAAATAATTCCCTATACACTTATCCATGCCAAGATTTGGATTGTTTTTTATAATCTTATTTACTTCCCTAATGAAATCAATCCATTTAAAAGAAGTTGTATCGTCTATTTTTACTTCATAACCATACGACTCGTTTTCCGGAACGTCGTCATAACAAATAGAAATATATTCCCAATCCCAACGTCTTTTAAAAGCACTATCCATTGGGAAAAGAGATTGGTCAGAAGTGTTCATTGTAGCATATATAGTTAGATTGGGAGGGAGTTTTAATCCTCTACTTAACCCTTCCTCATTGGTAAGAGTATCTTCTAAGTATTCTTTCAATTCATAAGAAGGTGAAACAGTGTAATTACTTTTTCTATCTAAAAGTTGAAAAATATCCCCAAATATTTCAGCACAATTTCCTCTGTTAATTTCTTCAATAGCTAAAAAATATCTATTAGCTTGATCATTCCATGCTTTTACATAAATATTAGTAAATGCTTGAGGAACGAATTTATATTTTATTGAGTCGTTTCCAGCTTCATCCTTTTCATTTTTTGGTTTATATCCACCAACAAATGAAGAATTATCGAATTCAGGATGAAAGGTAATTCTTTCGTAGAAATGTGGATCAAGTGATTTTAATTTTTCGTTAACAATATATGATTTTCCCGTTCCAGGAGCACCATAGAAAATGGTGTTTTTACAATTAAAATCATTTTGTAGTTGTTCATTATTGTGAATTGTAGAAAATCTATTTTCTAAATAATCATATAGGTTTGGTCTTTTAGCAAGACTATAAATTATACTTCCAAGTTTTGCGGAAGAAACATCAGGAACATTTATAATTTTCAATACAACTGAGCCAAAAAAATCTCCCGCTGATCTGATTTTATATTTATGATTTTCTCCATTTATAATAGATTTTGCACCAAAATTTAATTTTGGATTTGATGAAGAAAACATTTCTTTAAATAATTCTAAATCTTGAGATGTTAATCCATTAGTATTTGTTAAATCTTTGTTGCTATTTATGAATTCTCCTATGATATTTTTATCATTTAAACTTTTCAAATGTTCAAAAGCATCAGTGTATTTTATCAATTCTTTTGCAAAATCTTTTACTTTAAGTGCTAATAAAATATATTGGCTTGGAATGAAAATAATTTTATCTTCGTTTCGAAATTTAATTGAATGTGACTCAACTTTTTCAACATTAGGTAGTTCACTAATTCTGTCTTTGTCAATACTGTTAAAAGTGATCTCAGGCCACTCTGTGTTTTGAAGAAAATAATTTTTTAATTCATTTCCTAATTCTGATACGTCTAATAAAGTCATGGGATCTAAATGATTAAAGTAATTGCCTTTTTATTTCATTGAAAATAGTTTGAATTACGGGGACAGAAACGCTGTTTCCAAATTGTTTATATGATTGATTATCTGATACTGGTATTATAAAATTATCTGGATAGCCCTGAAGGTTTGCTGCTTCTCTGGGAGTTAATTTTCTTGGGTTTTCACCTTCTTGTTCTATTAAAATTTCGCTTCCATCCTTATAATATCTTGCTGATATTGTACTTGTATAAATAGAATTTCTATTAAAAGAAGAGAATCCAAATCCGTTTCCTTTCTCTGCATGTTCTTTTCTTCGTCTTAAATGACCAGCATAAAGCTTATCAGAAATAGTGTATTTAGAATCTGTATTGTTGAATAATATATCTCCGACTTTTGTTTTTCTTACTTTGGATAAATCTTTTTGATCAAAAATCACATTATGGTCTTCATCAATTCCTAATGGAAATTGGAATTCTTTTTGAGATTCTTTAAGCCAAGCAACAATAAAAATACGTTCCCTATTTTGAGGTAATCCAAAGTTTTTAGAATTTAAAACCTCATTTGCAACATTATATCCTAAATCATCAAAAGTGCGCATTATTGTTTTTAAAGTATTTCCCTTATCATGGTTTCTTAACCCTTTTACATTTTCAAGGAAAATTACTTTTATTGGATTTCCACTTTCTATTCTTCTGTTAATTATATCTGCAACGTCAAAAAATAATGTTCCACGAGTATCTTCAAATCCTTTTTTTAAGCCTGCATGTGAAAATGGTTGACATGGAAAACCACCACAAAGTACATCAAATTCGTTTGGAATATATGATTTTGTGCTTTCTTTTGTTATATCGCCAAAAGGTGTTTCTCCAAAATTTGCCCGATAAGTAATTTGTGAAAACTTATCCCATTCGCTTGTGAATACACATTTTCCTCCAAGATTCTGTAATGCCATTCTAAAGCCTCCTATCCCTGCAAAAAGATCAATAAATTTAAAAGTATAATTTTCGGGAGTAGGAAATGGAACGTTTTCGACTTCAAATAATAACTCTTGTATTGCAATATCAGAAACAATGTTTAGTTTCTCTTCTTCATTTTTATATTCAACGATTTGTTTAATATATTCTACAGCTTCTTCTTCAAAATGATCTTTAACTCCATTATGGTAATTGTGTAAATAATGTGTCACAACGGCTTTTCTATTATCATCTTCTTCTACAAAGCGAATTTTAAATTTTTTACTGTCAAATTCATCAATTGATATTTTCTCTTTCATTTCTTAAAATTCTTATCATTAAAAAAAGCTCCAAAATCAGTATCAAGAGCTGTAATTATTTTTTCTATAATTTCTATGGAAACATTTCGTTGACCTTTCTCTATGTCTGAAATATAATTTCTGTCAACGTTGGAAATATTGGCTAAATACTCGATTGAGTATCCTTTTTGTTCTCGAAGTTCTTTGACTTTGAATCCGAATTTTTCTTTGATATTCATAACCTATAAAAATAATTTTGTGCGGACAATTGACCCGCCTACAATTGACCCTATTAAAAAATAGTTTTCAACTTGATTTTAAGCGTAATTTTAAATTTTCCCATAAAAAAAACGCCAATCATTTTCCTGATTGACGTTAAATACTATTTCTAAATTTCTTATGAAAACAAAACCCCTAGCCCTGATCGAAGCGGCATCCTTTTGTGCCGTCCCGATAGCTATCGGGAGGGACAAAAGATACAGCGGAGAGCAGGAAGTGGCTTCTAATTATTCTTATCCTTCTTCCCCCATTTAATTTTCATCTTGCCATCGACATCTACGGCGAGTAAATGCAGTACGATTCCGCGTTGGCGAACGGCGTCGCGTTCGGCCTGGGTGGCGAGTTTGGCATCGTCTTTTGAGTTTCGGAGTGGGACGGTCATAGCCAGATTGGTCCCCCGGCCAAAGGAATAAACGCCCGTGGCATCCATGTTGAGCACGCTGGAACTTATGGTGAGGGCATTGACATCGACCTGCTCGCCGCGAAGTTTGAAATTGCCAGATAAATCGCTGAACGTAATGTTCTCGACATCGCGAAACGGAAAGGCAAATTTGCCCACTTTCATAATAGGATCGAAGTTAAGTAAAGCGCCCTGGCTGACACTGAAGGTCAGGTTTCCGTATGCCGAATTCCGGATGAGTTCGCCGCTGCTATTGATCAAACCAGTTACTTTGGCGCTGCTGCTGAGTTTTCCGCGCATATTATCTGGAGAAAACGATGTGATGCCGAAGTTGCTGAACGACTTTAAAAAGCTGGTGATGTCAACCTGATTGACCTGTGCGTTGGAAACGAAATTGAAGTTTTTGCCTTTTGGAGAAACGGTGGTGTTAAAACTGATGCTTCCGCCACAAGTCTGCAGCGAGCCGTTTTTGATGACCAGCCGTGAATCGATCATCTGAATCTGGGCTTTGGTGTTGGTTGCGGTAAGTTTGTTGTAGGTAATTTTATCGGCTTTGATGCTGATGTCAACGATACATTTTTCGATTGCAGTCCGCAGCTGATTTGATACAGAAGGTTTTTGGGAGGTGGTTTTCTTTTTTTGTGAAGAGGCCAAAATACCAAGAAATTGCCTGATGTCGAGGCTCGGGCAATAAATGTCCCAGTTGACGACCATTTTTTCGGGAGCGTCATAATACAAATTCAGGAAATTGTCGATTCGGCCTTCAATGAAAATCGTGTTTTTTTGGTGTTTGTAGGCGATTTTTTTAATCAGCAGTGCTTCCTGAGTGAATTCGAGCTGAACATTGATTTTTTCGGCGTTGACGTTTTTCGGAATAAAAAGAAAAGAAGCATTCTGAACGTTTACATTACCAATAAAACGGGGTTTGGTAATGTACAAATCGACAATATCAAACTGAAATTTTAGGTTGGCTGTGGCGTGTCCATCGGTAAAATTAATCCATTTTTCGGTGTTTGCTTCGTTGAGGTTTTGGATATCGAAGTCCGAATTTACGATTCCGGTTGCAATTGGCTTATCCAGATTGTTAATCGATAATTGCAGAATTTTGAGCGGAACATTTTTGTATTTCCCCGAAAAGCGCGTTAAAATAATCGCTGAATTGGCATCGGTAAAACCCGCTTTTGGCTTGAAATTATTGGTAAAAATGCCTTTAAAACTGCAATCGGTAATCAATCCGTCGGGAATGGTGAGTTCGTTATTGTGAACTTCGGCCTGAACGACAATTCGTGGGTCGCCTTCCGCATTAAAATCGCCTTTGATGTCGCAGTTCACATCGATTTCGTTTTTCAAATTAAAACGGTCGAGTTTAGAACTGATGTTTGCCGAAAGTAAATTGGAGGCATTTTGCCATAAAATAGAGGTGCTGATATTGATGCCAAAAAGGGCATTTCCTTTGGCAAGATTGAAAAAAGCAACAATATCAAAAGCATCTTTTCCGATTTTTAGATTCTCGGTTTTGACGTCTATTTTATCTTTTTCGGCCCCATAAGAAACGGCAAAAGTACCTTCGAGTATTTTTTCTTTGGCGAAACTGCCGTGAACGGTATTAAAAGCCAGACTTTTGATTTTGGTTTTCAGTAATACATTGGTCTGCCAGTTTTCGTCATCGTATTTTACTTTCGATTTTAAACTGGCAATATCAAAATCAAATAATTTATGTCCGATGCGATTGTCTACTATAAAATGTACCTCATTGAGATCGACCTGATTAATAGTGGTTTCGGTTTCAGATGATGTTTCAGATGATTTTTTCTTTTTGGGTTTAAAAATATTGGCGTTAGAATAGCCATTTTTGGCTTTGTACACATAAATCTGAGCTTCATTGATCAGGATTTTGTGAATGTTGATTTCGCTTTGCAGCAGACTCCAGACATTTAAGCGGATTTCGATTTCGTTGGCTTTTAGTAAAGTATGTTTGTGGGTATTCCATTGATTGTCTTTTAGTTCGACGTCTTTCAGCGCCAGCGTAAAATTCGGGAAACCGGTTAAAAATTTATACTGAAAATCACCCACATGAAATTTTCCGTTGATGTTTTCATTTATTTTTGTGTTGATTCTGGCTATGATTTCAGTTTTGTTCCGGTTTAAATAAAGGGATAATGCTCCGGAAGCCATTATAATGACCGCAATACATCCTAAAATAAAAAAGCCAAAACGTTTGGCGTATTTTTTAAAACGATTTGATTGCAAAAAAATCTTTATATGGAGTAAAATGGCTGTCATGGAAATGAGTTATACTTATATTAAAGATAAGGTAAAAATCAATGTTTTGTTAATGTTTTGATTTGCAATTTATTAATGTGTAACTTAACAGTACGTTTAGTATGAATATAATTTATGACAATGCATTTATAATCAAAACTAATTTATGAATGGCGTTTGATTGATTTAAAATTTCTAAATTTGTACTAAAGTTTAAAACTTATTAAAAATTGTTTCCCTGAACGGGTTGACGGGATAATCTTAAAATAAATTATTATGGCATTAGCAATCACAGATGCTACTTTTGATGAAGTAGTTTTGAAATCAGATAAACCTGTAATGGTAGATTTTTGGGCAGCATGGTGCGGTCCTTGTAGAATGGTTGGTCCAATCATTGACGAATTAAGCAGCGAATACGAAGGTAAAGTAGTTGTTGGAAAAGTTGATGTTGATGCAAACCAGGAATTCGCAGCAAAATATGGTGTGCGTAACATTCCAACTGTTTTGGTTTTCCATAAAGGAGAAGTAGTAGGAAAACAAGTAGGAGTAGCTCCGAAACAAACGTACGCCGATAGCTTAGACGCTTTGTTGTAATCGTAAGATTATGATTTATATAAAAAACGCCTGATGAAAGTCAGGCGTTTTTTATTGTACAGACAATTTGAGTTTTTAAACACATAGATGCATAGGATTTTGTAAACTTGAAAAAGTCGTTTCACTTTACATCAAAACACATTAGTTATAAGGATATATATGTGTCTTTTTTTTAAATTAAGTAAAACGCCTTTTATCTTCAAAGAAAAGCTATGATTCTATGTATTTAAAAATATTTTTTATTGGAATAAAATAGTAAAAGTAGTTCCCAAATCAGGTTTTGAACTGACCTCAATTTTGCAGTTAATCGCTGTAGCCAGATCACGAATTAAATGGAGCCCCAAACCAGATTTGATTCCGATGACTTGTGAATCATCATAAAGTGCTTTGAATTTTTCCAGATTTTCTCCAGGACCATTATCTGTAATTGACATATAAATTTGGTTGTTTTCCTGCCAGGCTTTCCAGATTATTTTTCCGTTTTTATTTTTATCCAGTGCTTTTACAGCATTTCCGGTCAGGTTTCTGATAATGGTTTTGAGATAATTTTCATCCGTATTTAAAATGATGTTTTCAGGATTTTCAAACGAAATATCGATATTTTCGACAGCTGAAAAATGTTTCTTTGTATCTTCGAATATAACCTCTACCGGAATATTTTTATAATGCGGTTTGAAGTTTTCCATCTGCCCTTTGCTCCAAAGCAAAATATCTTCCATGGAGGATAATAAATTTTCGGCTCCTGAAATAATTTTGGTCTGCATTCGTAAAGCAGTTTCTTCATCAATCAGTTCGGGATTTTCTTTTTGAAGATGTAAAAAGTGAATCAGATTTGAAATCGGGCTTCGTAAATCATGGTTTAAAATTCCGAAGAATCGCGCTTTGATTTTATTGGCTTCATCAAGTTCCTGATTCAGGAGCTGTAATTTTTTATTGGTTTTTTTACGGTTTTGATTTTGTCTGAACAACAATAATCCGATTATAAAAACCAATACAAGGCCCGAAATCAAATAGAAGCGCTGTTTTCTGGCATCGTTAATCTGAATATTTTTAATGGTATTTTCTGCCGAAAGGTTTTTAATTTTCTGCTGTTTGGTTTTATTCTGATATCGTGCTTCGGCATTGGCAATACTTTGTTTAGCCGACTCCTGCATCATCTCGTCATTGTATCTGGAGTAGATTTCATTATAGTGAAAAGCTTCTTTCCATTGTCCTAAAGCCGCATAACTTTGGGATAGGTTTTTATTGATATTTACAAAGTTTTCCTTATCATATGTCAGGGCATTGATGGAAGCTTTTTTGAGAATTTCAATGGCATTTTTGTAATCCCTTTTTTCATAAAGTACCCGCCCCATGATAGCATTGGCTTCCATAATAATTTCTTCATCTGTTGATTTTTGCCCAAAGGAAATTGCCTTTTTAGCATAACCGTAAGCTGTATGTATTTTGCCTATATCAGCATAATATTTTGCCATATTCTGGTTGGCAAAACTTAAATTCAGAAATAGTGAATCTTTTACTGTTGGATAAGTATAAATCAAGTTGTAATATTTGTGAATACTGTCTGGCTTTTTTTGTGCTACAAAACATTGCATATGATAATTGCCGGAAAAAGCGCTGATATAGGGAGATGTTTTTATATATGGATTAGCCTCTCTTAAATATTCCAGAGCTTTGTTGAATTGTTTCATTTTTATATAAGAAGTAGCAATCTGAAGGTATGAAACACCAATATTCTCTGTATTTGCTTCACTTTTATCAAGCCGTTTTTTGTAGTTTATGGCTTTTAACTGATATCCAATAAAATTTTCATATTCAGAAGTATTCAGATAATACTCGCCGAGACTCCCGTAAAGCACCGCTTGTACATAATTACTTTTGGTCGTATCAAGTACTTTTTTGATGGTTTCAATTAATTCTTTGCCTTTTTGGATTTCATTTAGAGAATAATAAATATAGTTGAGCCGCATCAAAGAAGAAGTTTGGTTTTCTATATGACGGACTTTGTGAGCGTATTTCCATGAATTTTCATAGTTAACCAATGCTTTTTTGTATTGATTATTGCTAAATTCATAAGCAATTCCCTGCCGTAGGTAAAATGTACTTAAATATTTGTAATGGTTTTTTGAAAGTGCAATTCCTTTTTGTGAAGCAATGATAAGTCTCGAATATTCTTCTTTTTCTAAAAGTGATTTGGTATAGGTAAGTAAGGCATCCAGTTTTTGAATGGTTGTTTTATATTTTGCCAGATTTGGTTCCTGTTGCCCAAAAACAGAAATAGTAATAAAAAACAAAATCAAAAAACCGGCTTTCTTCATCTAGATCAGGTTTAAGTTGTCTTTGTAGCTTCTGCCAACCGGGATAGAGATATTATTGTTTAAAATAATTTCGGTAGAATTCATTTTCTGAATAAATTGTTTCTGAACTGCAAAACTTCTGTGAATTCGTATAAAGGACTGAAAGTGGTTTTCTTTCAATAAATTTCCGATACTCGACAAAACGCAATGTCTTTTTCTTTCGGTAACAACTAAGGTATAATCTTTTAAAGCTTCGAGATAGAGAATTTCATGCAGTTTTACTTTGGTCTGTTCATGTCCTTCTTTGATATAGATGGTGTCGCCTCCAATGCTGGCTTCAAAAAGAGAAGCTTTGAGTTTGATTTCCATAAATTCCTCAATACGGTTCATGGTTTGTGTAAAACGATCGAGTTTTAATGGCTTGACAATAAAATCGAGAGTTTCAATCTGAAAACTTTCAACAGCATGTTCGGGATGTGCGGTAATAAAAATACAAACCGGAATTTCCAGGGCATTTTTTCTAAACTCAATTCCGCTTAATCCAGGCATATCAATATCCAGAAATAAAATATCGATTTTTTGTTTTTGGATAAAAGGAAGTGCGTCTTCAGCAGATTCGAAAACACCTAAAATATCCAGAACCGGAAATTTTTTGGCAAAAGAGAGTGCCGTCAGTCTGTCAATTTCATCATCATCAACAATAATACAGGAGTATTTCTTCATTATTCCAGTTGTCTGTCTATTTAAAATGTTGTTTGTCTATTGGCTGTTTTTATCAGGATTTTATTGATGCAAATTTGTCTTGTAATTCAGCACAAGCAAAAAAATAATCCCCTTTTTGAGCTTTTGATCTTTACAAAAATAAATGTTATTGAATTAAATAAGAACCATTTGACCAATTTTAAAATTAAAATTATTATGAAAACTTTAAAGAGTATTTTTACCATTTTATCGATTGCCATTTTTACTGTCTCATGCAGCAGCGATGATGATAATTCACCAAAATTTAAGACAGAAAACCCGTTAGCAGAATATTATACTAAAACAGGATTTACTACGGTTAGCAATTTCGTTAATTCCGGAGATTATGAATTCGGATTGGTTTTTACGCCAACAGTAAAAGGAAAAATAACAGCAATTACCTTAAAATTGCCTGCTACAAATCCAAATTTACGTGTTACTATTTGGGATTATGATGCAAAAACAGTTTTACGTTCCGAAACTTTAAACGTTGCTACTGCAGATGTTGAAGTTAAAAAAGTAATCAGTGAGCTGAACCTGGAAAAAGATAAAAAATATCTGATTTCTATGAATTCTAATGATTGGTATAAAAAGAATAAAGCAGATAATTCTGCCGCTACATATCCTATTGTTGCCGGAAACATAACTTTTAATGAGTACAGATGGCTTTCGGGTACCGCACAGATTTTTCCAACCAGTATTTCAGCAACTTATAATGCCGGAGATTTAAGTTTCGATTTTCAGCAGACAGAATAATGTTTTTTGGGTACTTTGAATTAGTAGTTAAAAGGTCTGGCGAAAGTCAGGCCTTTTTTATTGAAATAATGCTGTTGAGCATAATTGTTTTAACGCATAGAGATATAGCGCTTCTTTGAGAATAAAAGGCGTTTCACCTTTGCATCAAAACACATAGCTATTTGTTTTCAAACAAATGAAATGCCTCTTTTTAAGTTTGCAAAAGCTATGTTCCTATGTGTTTAAAAATTTATGTCCAAAGACTTAAACTGTATCAAAATAATTAATGAGAATTAGTGAAATTCGTGGCAAACATTTTTTATTTTTACGAATCTTATATCACGTTAAAATGAAAATTCCCTATTGGTTTCCTGCCTTTTTTATCACTCTCACGATTGGATTTTCTCAATCAAAAATAAACGAAAATCTTGTTTTAGAAAATGGCGTTTCTGAACCAATGGCCATTTTTCGAAAACATCAGATTTCAGATGTCTCTTACGGACTGACCTTTGAAATTCCGAAGCAAAAAAGCGAGAACATCAATTCTGAATTGTCGTTAAGCCTGAATTTGTCTGATGTAAGTCAGCCGTTGTATTTAGACTTTAAGGAGAAATCCCAAAACATACAATCAGTTGCTGCAAACGGAAAAAATATAGTCATTGTTCACGAAAAAGGACATATTGTAATTCCTGCCCAAAGTTTAATTTTAGGGAAAAACACGATTGCAATTTCGTTCATCGCCGGAAATTTGTCTTTAAACCGAAACGATGATTTCTTATATACTTTATTGGTTCCGGACCGTGCGAGTACTTTATTTCCTTGTTTTGATCAGCCGGATATAAAAGCAACTTATAAACTGAGTCTTTCTGTGCCCAAAGACTGGAAGGTTTTGGCTGGAGCCGATGTAAAAGAAACCGTTGAAAAAGGTGATTTTATTTTATACACTTTCGGGGAATCTGACAAAATGAGTACCTATTTGTTTTCTTTCGTAGCCGGAAAATTCAATAGCGTAACAAAAAAACCTGGTTTAGAAATGACTTTTTTATTCCGGGAGAATGACAGAGGTAAAATTGCAAGCAGTATGGATACAATTTTCAGCCTGCATCAACAGTCTTTGGATTTTTTAGAAAAATATACCCACTATAAATTTCCTTTTCAAAAACTGGATTTTGCTTCGATTCCGGTTTTTCAATATGGCGGAATGGAGCATGTGGGCGCGATTCAATATCGTGAATCGACTTTGTTTCTGGATAACAGCGCTACTGACAGCGAGAAATTAAACCGTGCCAAATTAATCGCACACGAAACTTCGCACATGTGGTTTGGCGATTTGGTTACGATGAAATGGTTTGATGATGTGTGGATGAAAGAGGTTTTTGCCAACTTCATGGCAGATAAAATCATGAATCCGATTTTCCCGAAAGTCAATCATAATCTGCAGTTTTTTACAGCGCATTATGGCAGCGCTTACGCGGAAGACCGATCTTTAGGAACCCATCCGATAAAGCAGCATTTAGCGAATTTAAAAGATGCCGGTTCGCTTTACGGAAGTATTATTTACAACAAAGCACCCATAATGATGCGACAGCTGGAAGCTTCGATGGGAAAGGAAGCTTTTCAGAAAGGAATCCAAAAATACATTCAGAAATATGCCAACGACAATGCCGACTGGAATAATCTCGTAGAAATCCTGGATGCCGAAACGCCTCTGGATATGAAGAAATGGAGCGAAGTCTGGGTGAACAAATCGGGGAGGGCTATTTTTACGGATAAAATTGAATACGATAATCAAAACCGAATTATGGTGTTTGAAATTGAGCAAAATGCAGAAGATCAATCAGAGAACATCTGGCCTCAGGTTTTTCAGATTGGTTTGGTGTATGCGAATGAGGTAAAAGTAGTCACAGCAAATTTTACAGATAAAAAATTAGTTCTTAAAGAAGCCATCGGACTTGAAAAACCTTTGGCAATCGTTTATAACTATAATGGTTTTGGTTACGGTGTTTTTCCGCTTGACGGGGCTCATTTAAATTATATTTCAGGCTTAAAAGATGAGGTGGCAAGAGCTTCTTCCTACAGTAATGTTTACGAGAATATGCTGGTTGGCAATATTCCTCCGCAAAAAGCTTTTGATTGTTTTTTTAGGGGAATCCAAACAGAAGAAAATGAATTGGTTTTACGAATTGCATCAGGAAATTTAAACACGATTTATTGGCGATTTTTAACCCAAAAACAGCAGGATAAAATGGGGAAATTACTCAGTAATACCCTGCTTGCACGTCTGGAAACCAATTTGTCTCCAAATATCAAAAAGACTTTATTCAATTTATTTAATTCAATTGCATATTCCAATTCGGCGAAAGCCAAATTATATCAGATCTGGAACAAAGAAACTGTGATTCCGAATCTGAAATTAAACGAAGATGATTATACGAACATGGCGATGAATCTGGCTATTTTCAAACATAAAAAAGCCGATGAAATTCTGAAGAGAGCCCAAAGCGCGATTACAAATCCGGACAAACTGAAGCGATTTGAGTTTTTGCTGCCTTCATTGTCTAAAGACGAATCGGTTCGCAATAAGTTTATAGAATCCTTAAAAGACGATGCGAATCGCGAGAAAGAATCGTGGGTTTCTGTTGGCCTGTCAAACGTAAATCATCCGCTTCGTCAGGAAAGTGCACAGAAATATATCAGATTTTCATTAGATTTGACAGAAGAAATCCAGCGGACGGGAGATATTTTCTTTCCAAAAGACTGGCTTGACAATACCGTGGGAAGATATTCGTCGAAATATGCTTTTGATGAGGTACAGCGATTCTTAAAAGAAAACCCTAATTTTAGTCCGATCCTGAAACGTAAATTGTTTATGGCGACAGATTTGCTTTATAAAGCACAAAATATTAAAAAAGAAACCGAATGAAAATTGAATCGGAAATAAAGAAAGTCTCCAGTTTTCAGCATCTTGAAATGCTGGCGAATCAGGTTGTGGAAGGTTTTATATCCGGAATGCACAAGAGTCCGTTTCATGGATTTTCGGCTGAATTTGCTGAGCATAAAGTATATAATGCAGGTGAAAGCACCAAACATATCGACTGGAAATTGTTTGCCAAAACAGATCGTTTGTACACCAAACGCTTTGAGGAAGAAACGAATATGCGTTGTCATCTTATTGTCGATAATTCGTCGTCGATGCATTATCCTGAATTAAAACCGAATCAGCCTTTTTATGAAAAGAAGATTGGTTTTGCGGTTCTGGCTTCGGCAGTTTTAATGAATATTTTAAAAAAACAGCGCGATGCCGTTGGTTTAAGTGTTTTCTCAGATCATTACGAATATTACGCGCCAGAAAAAGGAAGCGACCGTCATCACAGAATGCTGTTGAATAAACTGGAGCAATTGATGGAACAGCCAAAAGTCAAAAAAACGACCGATACGATTACGTATCTGCATCAGATTGCAGAGAAAATGCACCGCCGTTCGATGATTATTTTATTTACAGACATGTTTCAGTCTGAAGATGATGAAAAGCTGTTTAATGCGCTGCAGCATTTAAAACACAACAAGCATAAAGTCGTTTTGTTTCACGTAGTCGATCATGAAACCGAGCTGAAATTTGACTTCGATAACACACCAAGAAAATTTATCGACTTAGAATCAGGTGAAGAAGTGTCGATTTTTGCAGATAATGTGAAACTGGAATATGAAAAACGGGCAGAAGCCTATTTTAAAAACCTGGCTTTAACGTGTGCCAGGAACCAAATTAAGTATGTTCCGGTCAATGTTGGCGATAATTTTGAAAAAATATTGACAACATATTTGGTTGAAAAACAAAACTTTGGCTAGTATTTTAAAATTATATTCAAAAATTTTTATCAAAACGCTTGCAGAAACGAAATTCTGTACTATCTTTGCAACCGCAATAACGCAGAGGTTTGGTAGTTCAGTTGGTTAGAATACATGCCTGTCACGCATGGGGTCGCGGGTTCGAGTCCCGTCCAGACCGCAATATTGGGAGAAGCCTTTCTTAACGGAAAGGCTTTTTTTGCCCAAATACGGTATCTAAGATTAGTTGTGTTGTTTGCTACGACTTTGTAACTCGTAGCTGGTTTAGTAGTTAGACCAATGAAAAGCTTTCCACTTTTGTGGATGGCTTTTTTGATTTAAGAGGTAATTGATTATGGTATTTTATCGATAATTTCTATAACCTATTCCGCTTTAGTTCCTGCTGTTGTACTACAATTGTTCTCTTTCTGCCTTTTGCTGTTTATTAAGATATTACAATTCTTATTTTAAAGGAAAATCAAGCAATTCTTTTGGCTCAACATCCAAGGCATTAGCAATTCTTACAAGAGTTTTTACAGTAGTATTTATTTCAGCTCTTTCAATTCTTCCTACCTGATTTTGTGTTATACCACAATCATCAGCTAAATCTTGTTGAGACAATCCTTTCTTTTCGCGTATTTGTCTAACGTGAATGCCAAGATTTATAATAAAGTTTTCTTCTGAAATATTCATATTTCAAAAGTCATAAGATTTATTTTTCAATTACACCCATATATGGGTGTAATTTATTATATTTGAAATGAATAAAAAATAAGACGATGACTACAGAAAATAGTTCAAGCGAAGAACTTGAAACCAGACTGAAGAATTTCTTTAATGATATAAACCCAAAAGAAATGGCAAAAATAATACGAAAAGTAAATTACGCTTTGTCGTTATGCTCCATGCGGGAATGTGAAACGTTAGAATCTGAACTTCCTAAAATTGATGATCATTTTTATTGGCTTAATAGATTGGCTGAAGCTTTGGATCCTTATTTGGAAGTTATATAAAGAATATATAGCAATGACAAAGTTTGTTCATTTTAATTAGACAAAGTAAATCTCCAAGAGTAACTCTATTGGCAAAATAATCCCCAGCTTTGCGGAGTTTCTTGAGGAGATTTCTCTTTCTTCGAATGAAAGATTACTTAGTATTACCTAGTTTGCTTAGCACTCAAAATTTAAGAAGGAAGATTAAATATTTTTGTAAATTTAGTTTCCTTAATAAATTAATATCTGATTACAAATTTGATATGAAAAACACAGAATTTGAGCAGCAAAGTCAAACTTATTCAAACTACATAAAATTGTTTTACCCTACTTTGCAGTGGGCAAATACTGTTTATAAAGATCTTTTTAACATGTTAACCGAAGGATTGCAATTATCCTTAGTAAGTTTAGGAGGTTATTTCTTTGAGCAATTTTTATTTACATTAAAAAATAATTTGAGCAGAATAGAAATAGAGGTGTTAGTTTATGTAGAAAACAATGATTTTGATAAAATTCAAAAGGAATATATTTTTTATCATAAATCGTTTTTAGAAAATCGTATAAATGAACTTTTTATTGAGTACAATTTTGAGAGTAAATTAAAATTAGAAAAAGAAAAAATGATTTCGAATTATGACAAAATTTTAAAAGAATTAAATGTCATAGGAACGATTTTTAAATCCCAAATGGATCCCACTATTCATTTAGGAAGCGGAATGGGATTAGCTAGATATTGTAATGAAATTTTTATATTTTCAGATGTTGAACTATTTAAAATTGGAAGCTATAAAACCGAATATACATCAAGATTAGAAAATTCAAACAATAAATTATTGTTGCTAAATGAACTTGTAAATATTTATAATCTATCCTATGCACTTTATAGTTTTTACGTTAATAACCTGCTTAATCATCCTAATAAGAAAGAAATATTCAAAGGTAAAGATGCGAAGCAACAAATCATAGATAGTACTGGATATTATAATTTTATAAATTATAGAGCAAGTTTTTGCTTTTTTGGAGTTGAGAAAAACGATATAGGTTCAAACTTTTTACAGAATAAATTTAGCTATAATTGTAAAAATGAAATACTAGTAAATTTTTGTGTACAACTATTAGAATTTATAAAGTTATGTGGAGTTATAGGGGAGATTGATGCAAATTCGGTTGAAGAGAAAAATTATCACCCTGATATATTTTCTGGAAATGATAATAAGGCATTTAATTTGTTTAATGATTTTGCGAAAGAGGTGACAGATTGTTATCCAGATTATTCTTTTATTTTTCAAAAGATGAGAGGTGAGAACTTGATAAATAAAAGAGTTAGACATAAAGAATTTATGGAATGGTTGTTTAATAATGAATTTATAAATAACGTTTATTACGAAGAATTTATAGATAAAGAAAGTTTTTCAAAAAAATATGATAGAGGAATGAGAACAACTCGATATTATATGATTAAAAATAAATACTTTTAGATTTTCCGATTAGTCGGAATAAATTACCATAAATCGGAAATTAAACTGTTGGAATATTTGTGAAGAAATTTTAAAAATATTCACAAATGAAAATACAAGAGATTATAAGTTATTCAAAGCAATGGCGAAATAAAATCAATTCTATAGTAAAATGGTTAAAAGAAAAAGAGAATGAATATGAAAAGGTGATATATCTGGTCAGATTATGTTTAAAGATATATAATGTATTTACTTGTTCTGAGATTTGCGATTTTCTACTTAACATAAAAAAGATGTTCGAAACATGGTTTTAGGGATTCTCAAGATTCAAATTATCCCAAAAACAAAAAAGCTCCTGAGTTATCTCAGAAGCTTTTTCAGTGCGGATAATAGGACTCGAACCTACACGCCTTGCGGCACCAGATCCTAAGTCTGGCATGTCTACCAATTTCACCATATCCGCGGAATTAATTCACCTAAACTCTTATTTTGAGAGGAGTTCATTGAACTGGTGTTTGTGGGTGCAAAGATAAGCATACTTTCGAATAATCAAAGCATTTTTTCAAAAAAAATATTAATTCTCTTTTTTGTATATTTGGTTTTCTATAAAAATAATTTAAATGGAAAACATTAAGTCGTACGTTCAACAACATAAAGATCGCTTTATCAATGAGTTGATCGAATTATTAAAAATTCCGTCGGTAAGTGCCGACACTGCATACTCTCAAGACGTTATTGACACAGCCGAGGCTGTAAAAGCAAGTTTATCACAAGCGGGCTGCGATTTAGTCGAAACTTGCGACACTCCGGGTTATCCAATTATCTACGGAGAGAAAATAATCGACCCCAATCTTCCTACTGTTTTAGTGTACGGACACTACGATGTTCAGCCGCCGGACCCAATGGAATTATGGACTTCACCACCTTTCGAACCTGTTATCAAAACAACCGATATCCATCCTGATGGCGCTATTTTCGCCCGTGGTGCCTGCGACGACAAAGGTCAGATGTATATGCACGTAAAAGCCCTTGAATATATGGTACAAAGCAACACACTGCCTTGTAACGTAAAATTCATGATCGAAGGCGAAGAAGAAGTAGGTTCGGCAAGTCTGGCCTGGTTCGTAGAACGCAATCAGGAAAAACTGAAAAATGATGTAATCCTGATTTCAGATACCGGAATGATTTCCAACCAACAGCCATCCATTACGACTGGTTTAAGAGGCTTGAGTTATGTTGAAGTTGAAGTTACAGGACCAAACCGTGACTTGCATTCAGGTCTTTATGGTGGGGCAGTGGCTAACCCAATTAATATTCTGGCAAAAATGATCGCTTCACTTCACGACGAAGACAATCATATTACGATTCCTGGCTTCTACGATAAAGTTCAGGAATTATCAGCTGAAGAAAGGGCCGAAATGGCAAAAGCGCCTTTCAGCTTAGAGAAATATAAAAATGCTTTGAACATCGCTGATGTTTACGGCGAAAAAGGATATGTAACCAACGAACGCAACTCAATCCGTCCGACATTAGACGTAAACGGAATCTGGGGTGGTTACACCGGAGAAGGTGCCAAAACGGTTATTGCCAGCAAAGCATATGCGAAAATTTCTATGCGTCTGGTGCCTAATCAGGACTGGCACGAAATTACAGAACTTTTTACCAAACATTTCACCAGTATTGCTCCGGCAGGAGTTACCGTAAAAGTAACACCGCACCACGGAGGTCAGGGCTATGTTACGCCAATTGACAGTATTGGGTACAAAGCAGCAAATATGGCATATACCGAAACGTTTGGAGTTCCTGCTATTCCGGTTCGTTCCGGCGGAAGTATTCCGATTGTGGCTTTGTTTGAGAAAGAACTAAAAAGCAAAACTATTTTGATGGGATTTGGTTTAGATTCTGATGCTATCCACTCTCCAAATGAACACTTCGGAATCTTTAATTACCTGAAAGGAATCGAGACGATTCCGTTGTTTTATAAATATTTTGTAGAGCTTTCGAAATAATTTTTTCATTATAAATTCTAAATCCGTTCAGCAATGAGCGGATTTTTTTTGTTTAAAATTTAAGATTTGAAATTGATTTTTGCCATTGAAATTGATAATTGTTATTGCATTTGGGCGTTCCCTGCGGTCGGGCTTTCGGCTAAATTCCCGATTAACAAAAACTACGGCTGAAAAAGCCTTGTTTTTCTAAATCGGGAGATACCGCCTCTATCCCTAACGCATTCTCGTGTAAATTAGAAAATTTTGATTTCATAACTAATTATTTTACAGTTAGATGAAAATAATTGTAATAATAATTCCACATTTAAAATTTTGTTCTACATTTGTAGAGTTAAATCTATAATTGTAGAATCAGAATGAGTAAAAAAGTATGTTTCATAATAATTCTGATTTCCTTAATTGGCTGTAAAACGGCAGTAACCAATCAGACAATAGATAAGAAAAAAGAAGGTAAATGGGTAGAATTGTACGACGATGGTAACAAATACAAATCGGTTGAATATTACAAACAGGGACAACCAGTAAAAAAATGGAAATCGTACATTGACGGAAAAATTTATAAAACAGAAAAATACAAAAATGGAATTTGTACTGTAAAATATTATCACCCAAACGGAAAACTGCAATCAAAAGGAAAAACCAGCGTTGAAATTGATTCAGTCGAAACACATTGGTTTTACTTTGGAAAATGGAAATTCTATTCGGATAAAGGAAAATTAACCGATATCAGAAAATATGATAAAGGAAATTTAGTTTCAGAACAAAACATGGAATAAAAAACTTAGAACCTCGAAAAACATGCAATTATCAAACTCAGAAGAACAATTAATGGAGCATCTCTGGAAACTTGAAAAAGCCTTCATGAAAGAGCTGCTCGAAGCGTACCCAGAGCCAAAACCGGCAACCACAACAGTTGCAACGCTTTTAAAACGTATGATTGACAAGAAATTTGTTGCTTACAAAGAATTCGGAAATTCAAGGGAATATTATCCATTGGTTAAAAAAACAGATTATTTCTCCAAACATGTAAAAGGTCTGATTAGCAATTTCTTTAATAATTCGGCTTCACAATTCGCTTCTTTCTTTACCACCGAAACCAATTTATCAGCTTCGGAACTGGAAGAACTCAAAAAAATAATCGATTCAGAAATTCAAAAGAAGAAAAAATGATAAGCTATCTTTTAAAATCCGGATTACTGCTTTTTCTTTTTTATGCAGCCTATAATTTATTGCTGGAAAACGAAAAGATGTTTCGTTTTAATCGTGCTTACCTGCTTCTAAGTTTAGCATTTAGCTTTTTAGTTCCACTACAAATCATTTCATTACAATCTGATGCTAATAATGAAATAGGATATTTTAGTTTAGATGAATTAGTGATTCAAAAAAGCAATGAAAGTTTAAAATCATTAGTTGATTATCTAAACTTACCTAATGTTATTTTTGGAATTTACTCTCTTGTAGTTTCGGTTTTAATTATTCGTTTCGTATTGAATCTGTATTCATTATGTAAAAAAATTAAAGCAAATGAAACACAATTTATAAACGGAGAGAAAATCATTTTAATAGAAGAAAGTATTTTGCCACACTCGTTTTGGGATAGAATTTTCATTAATAAATCAGCATTCGAAAACAACAAAATCCCATCAGAATTAATAGCGCATGAAAAAGCGCACTTGCAGCAAAAACATACTTTGGATATTCTGTTTATAGAAATTTTACAAATTGTGTTTTGGTTTAATCCAATCCTTGTTTTATACAAAAAAGCGATTAAACTTAATCATGAATTTCTGGCAGATGAAGCAGTTAATATTCGATACAATTCAATTTCAAAGTATCAGAATTTATTACTTGAAATAGCTTCAGATAAAACCAGTATTAATTTGGCGAGTACTATCAATTATTTAATAACCCAAAAACGTTTTGTTATGATGACCAAAAAAGAATCCAAAATCAAATCGGCTCTAAAAGCATTTGCTGTAGTTGCATTTTCAGGTTTACTATTATTTGTATTTAGTCATAAAAGTACTGCTCAAGAAAATAAGGAAAAATTAAATGATGACAGTCAAACAATTCCTGTTGACCCAATTGAAACACAGCCCGAATTTCCCGGCGGAAAAGAGGCGTTTTATAAATTTATAGGAGAAAATTTTAAAATGCCACCAGAGGCTGATAAAAACAAAGTTAATGGGAAACTTTATCTTCAATTTGTAGTGGAAAAAGAAGGCTCTTTATCTGAAATCAAAGTTTTAAAAGATTTAGGTTATGGACTGGGAAATGAAGCAATTCGAGTATTGAAACTGTCCCCAAAATGGACTTCGGGAAATATAAATGGAAAACCGGTTAGGATTTTATATAGCCTCCCCATAACTATTCAATCAGCAAATTAATTTAAAAAATCCGCTTCTTTTTTACCAGAAGCGGATACTAAAAAAATTCAAAAACTAAAAATAAATCCGTTTAAAACAAGTCCGGATTGTATCCAAAATACGGCATGCTTTGTTCATAGAAAACAACTCCGTAACTTTCTAATTCTTCTAAAATAGGGAAATACACTTCTCTATTGATTGGGAGCTGCACACCGGGAGTTGTAATTTTTCCGTTCAAAATCAACAAGGTCGCAATAGCCACCGGAAGTCCCACAGTTTTTGCCATTGCAGTATACGTCTGATCGTCGCCAATGCAAACCATTTTTGAGTCGATTTGTCTTTTGTCACCGTTGAGTTCATAGCCAAATTTATGGTACATTACAATCATATCTTTATCATCGGGCTGTAGTGTCCAGCTGTCGGTAAGTATTTTTTCTAAAATCTGTGCCGGAGTTGCATTAGGCAGGTTCACTTTTTTATTGGGGTTAAATAAATCCAGTTCCAAAAGTTTGTCCCACATTATATCGTCCTGATCGATTTTTAAAATTAGGCGCATTTTTATTTCAACCGAATCCGTTGGGTGGTAAGGTAAAAACGAATTGGTAAATTGACGGTAACTCATATTTTCGGAATCTTCCATGATGTAACTGTCGTCGGTCATGCCTAATTGCACAAACATGTTCCAGGCTTTCGAAAAACCCACTCTTCTGATTGTTCCTCTGTATAAAGTCAGAATCTCATCCAAACCATAAATAGAACGATATTTAAGCGAATCACGGTTAGAATAGGCCTCAAATTTACCATAGCCTTCTACCTCAAGAAACTCTGTCCTGCGAAATAAAGTTCCGTATGGAATGTATTTATAAGTACCTTCCTGAATAAATTTTGCTGCACCACCCTGACCGGCCAATACTACATTTCGCGGTGCCCAGGTAAATTTGTAATTCCACAAATTGTTATCTGACTCCGGAGCTACGAGACCTCCACAAAACGATTCGAAAAGCAACATTTTACCACCTTTTGCTCTGATTTCGTCAATAACTTTCATGGCACTCATATGATCTATTCCGGGATCGAGGCCTATTTCATTCATGAAAATCAAATTGTTTTTTCGGACTTCTTCGTCAAGTTCCATCATGGCATCGCTGATATAGGAAGCGGTAACGAGATGTTTTTTATATTGCAGACAGTCTTTTGCAATTTCAATGTGCAAATATGCAGGAAGCATCGAAATAACGATTGAAGCTTTTTCTATGGCAGCTTTCCTTTCTTCAACATCAAAAATATTCAGGGCAATTGGGGTGGCATTGGGGTGGTTGTTTATTTTTTTTTCGGCCAGGGCCAAAGATAAATCAGCCACAATAATATGCAGGTTTTCGCTTTCAGATTTTGAAAGTAAATACCGTATCAAAGATGATGCGGATCTTCCGGCTCCAATGATTAAAACATGCCTCATTATTTACATATATAACACAAACATAGTAAATTGTTACAAAAATAACAATTGATGAGCAGTGAAATTTTTAAAAGATTTGAAACAAAGTAAATCAGATTTTTTTGAAAAGTGTATTTGAAATGTTTTTTGTTTGGATCAATTAAGCCTATTTTTGTGATATTAAAAATACATAAAATGGAAAGAAAAATAATTATTACAGCTGCTATATTCGGAATGTTGGCCATTATTTTGGGCGCTTTTGGTGCACATGCCTTAAAGGCGATCTTGACTCAGGAGCAATTGACCAGTTTTGAAACCGGTGTTCGCTATCAAATGTATCATGCTTTCTTTTTATTTTTTGTGGCGTCACGTACAGAATTGACTTTAAAGACACTAAGAGTGATTTATAATTTAGTTCTGGCGGGTGTACTTTTATTCTCAGGTTCGATTTTTTTACTGACTACAAAAAACGCTACCACTATTGACTTCAAAATTATAGGATTCGTAACTCCAATTGGCGGATTCCTATTAATCTTCGCCTGGTTAGTCCTTTTAGTTACTTTTTTTAGGAAAAAATCATAAAATTGGATTAAAAAAATTCTATCTGAATTATAATGATTAATTTTGTTGTATATATAACACATAACTTGATCTGTGTGAATATTTTGTTTTTTAAATACTTAATGACAAATAATGTAACACACACTTGAGTTATTTATATCTTAAAGTTGATATTTAAGAATAAACAATATAACTACAACAATTAAAAATTTATGGAGACGAATACACTTTCCACGAAATCGATTTCGCTAAATAATTTAGGAATCAAAAACGCAAATGTTCACTATCAGTTATCTCCAGAAGAGTTACATGCTTTAACAATAGAGGCGGGACAGGGTATTGAAAGCTCTACAGGAGCATTGGCGATTAATACAGGTGAATTTACCGGACGTTCTCCACAAGACCGTTTTATTGTAAAAGACAGTATAACAGAAGATAAAGTTTGGTGGGGAAATGTAAATATTCCGTTTTCACCGGATGCTTTCGAAAAACTATATAATAAGGTAACACAATTTTTATCAGATAAAGAAGTTTTTGTACGCGATTCATATGTTTGCTCTGATGCCAATTACAGATTAAATGTTCGGGTTGTTACAGAAACTGCCTGGTCTAATTTGTTTTGCTACAATATGTTTCTACGTCCCGAAGAATCTGAACTGCCAAATTTCACTCCTGAGTGGACTGTAATCTGTGCACCAGGTTTTATGGCAGATCCTGCTGTTGATGGTACACGGCAGTCTAATTTTGCTATTTTGGATTTTACTAAAAAAGTAGCACTTATTGGAGGAACAGGCTACACTGGAGAAATGAAAAAAGGAATTTTCTCAGCTTTGAATTTCATTTTACCAGTCTTCGAAAATACATTGCCAATGCACTGCAGTGCCAATGTGGGGGAAGCTGGAGATACTGCAATTTTCTTCGGATTATCGGGAACCGGAAAAACTACCTTATCAGCAGATCCGGAACGTAAATTAATCGGAGATGATGAACATGGATGGACAAGTGAAAACACTGTTTTTAATTTTGAAGGCGGCTGTTATGCCAAAGTAATCAACTTATCTGAAGAAAATGAGCCGGATATTTTCAGGGCGATCAAAAAAGGAGCGCTTTTGGAAAACGTGGTTTTCAAAGCAGGCACTAATGAAGTTGACTATGATAATGTTTCAATTACGCAAAATACACGCGTGAGTTATCCAATAACACATATCGATAATATTCAGCCGGGTTCTATTGGTCACAATCCTAAAAATATATTTTTCTTAACGGCTGATTCTTTCGGAATCCTGCCTCCAATCTCAAAACTGACTCCAGGTCAGGCGGCTTATCATTTTATCTCAGGCTATACTGCAAAAGTAGCCGGAACAGAAGCCGGTGTAACAGAACCTCAGCCAAACTTTTCAGCTTGTTTTGGAGCACCATTTATGCCTTTACATCCAACGAAATATGCTGAAATGTTAAGCAAAAAAATGAAAGATGCTGATGTAAAAGTATGGTTAATCAATACCGGATGGACTGGAGGAGCTTACGGAACCGGAACCCGTATGAAGTTAAAATACACACGTGCTATGATTACGGCAGCTCTAAACGGAGAACTGGATAATGTCGAGTACATAAACCATAAAGTATTTGGAATCGCCAAACCACAATCCTGCCCGAATGTTCCAAGTGAAATTTTAAATCCGAGAAATACATGGGAAGATCCTGCGTTATATGATAAAAAGGCATTAGAATTAGCTCAGAAATTCAAAGCTAATTTTGCCAAATTTGAAGAATTTGCGAATGCTGAAATCTTAGCAGGCGCACCGATTACAGAATAAAAGGAATTATTGATTCAAACTAAAAAAGCTGTTCATAACGAACAGCTTTTTTGTTTGGTCTCCAATCGCAGCTAAAAATAAACACTTAACACTGACGCTGCGACTGAAAACACAGTAAACACTGAAATTTATTTTTTGGATTCATCAATACGTTTCTGTATCAAGTCCCAGGCATAATAATGAAATGTCATTCCGTTGCTCATGGCTACGAAAAGTCCGTTTTTGTATTTTGAGCCTAAATTTACACTGGTTACATCGGCACCATCGCATTCGATTGTTGAAGTTGGAACTTCTGCCAGTAATTTATAGGTATTTGGATTTCCGTTAACCCCTTCTCTTGGATAAACCATAAAAGTATTCGCCTGCTGGTTTGAAACTAAGATATATCCCGTAGAATCTGTTTTTTTGTAAATCGCAATTCCTTCATGATCGGCTTTGAAATCTTTTTGCCCAAAGAATGCTAATTCTTTATTATCGTTTAAAGCAGGATCTGCTTTGTATTTTCTGATTCCTGCCTGCTCGTCACAATAGTAAACTGAGCCTAATTCATTATCAACAGCAAGGGCTTCGATTTCTTTTTTACCGCTGTAAGTTCCAAATTTGCGAACCAATTTTGCTGTAGCAAATTTTCCGTTTCCAAAAAGTTCGTACTGCCATAAATAACTTCCTGAAGGACCTGATTTTCTTCCCACAATAGCAAATATTTTACCGTCTGTTGGGCGTGTGTATAAAGAAATTCCCATTGGATCGCGTTGTGCTTCTCCTTCAAAAACTGAAATACCTCCGTTGTCAATTGGTTCTAAGTCAGGCAGACTGAAGATTCTGATTTTGTTGCTTTCTCGTTCTGTAGTTACTGCGATATCAATTTTTTTTCCATCAACAACCAATCCGTAAGCGATATCAACATTGTTTGGGCGTTTTAAAGGGATTGATTTTTTGAGGATTTTTCCGTTTAAATCAAAAGCATACAAACCACCGTCTGTATCTTTATCAGTTCCTACAATAATGCTTTTTGTAGCATCAGTTGGGTTAATCCAGATCGAAGGATCATCAGTATCGTGAGGCAAAGCTTCTGTAACAGCTGTTGGTTTTACCGCATTTGGTGCAACAGGAGCCAGTTTATCATTTTTACAAGCCGTAAATGAAAGGGCTAAAAGTAAAAAGGCAATTATAGATTTATTCTTCATTTTATCATGTATTTTATGCAATTAGACAGAGCCGTTAAACTCTGTCTAATTTAAGAATTTTAAAAAACAGGTTTTTATAAGTCTAATTTCAATCCGAAATTGTAACGAGCCTGATAGTATTCAGCTTGTTTTGTATTCGATTCAATTCCCTGATAGTAACGCAACGGCTGATTTGTTAAGTTGTTAGCTTCTGCAAAAAAGCGAAGTTTAGGCGTAATTTTATAGGAAGCATTCGCATCTAAGAAAAACTGTTTGTCATAAAAACTGTCTTTGTAAGATTCTGAACCTAATTCATCTAAATAATCGGATGTAAAGTTCGTAGAAATTCTCGCCGAGAAACGTTTGTTCTCCCACGATAATGATCCATTGAACATGTGTGGAGCAGTTCCAGGAAGACTGATGTTTTTTCTTTCATTTCCATCTTCATCAGCAATTCCTTTTGCTTCAGATTTAGTATAAGTATAATTTACATAAATACCGAAACCTTTTAGGAAAGCACCAGGCAAAAAGTCTAACTTACGCTGAAAAGCTACTTCAAAACCATAAACATCAACAGTATCACCGTTTCTTGATTGTAAAAATGACCAGTTTTCGCCTGCAGGAATTGGATTTACCTGATTTGGGAAATCTGCAGCAAATTTGGCATCTGTGTATTGATTATCACTGTAGTTATAAATGAAATCATGTAATTTTTTGTAGAAAACACCTCCTGAAATCAAACCAACCGATTTGAAATAATTTTCAGCCATGAAATCATAATTATATGAATAGGTTACATCAAGATCCGGATTACCAGCCGTAATTTCTTTATCAGCCGCAATATTGTTTACATAAGGTGCCAGTGCATAATAATTTGGCCTCGCTAAAGCTGTAGTGGCAGCAGCTCTTAAAACTAAATCTTTTGTAGCGTTGTATTGGAATGATATACTTGGCAATAAATTAGTATAAGAGTTTGTGGTATTGATTTTACTTTCTAGTTCTTCTTCATCTAAAACACGATTTCCTGTATAATCAATGTGTGTGTTTTCAACACGGAAACCCAAAACCATTGAAAGTTTATCATTAAAATCCTGATCCCATCTTACATAAGCAGCAGTAATTCTTTCTTTAGCGTTATAATTAACAGCCAAATATTCAGCCGGATCTGCTTCTTTATCAAATAAACTGGCGTTATTAAGATCTAAACTGCCTAAGAAATCAGCCGAAGCAAAAGTTCCCGGTACATATTTGCTTCCCGGATTAAAGTTTTTTCCATCAAAATAGCTTGTTGGAACCTCAGATAATAATTCCATCCCGTCATTGATTGGCTCGTAAGCATAGAAAGTATTGTTTCTTTCTTTTTCTTTCAAACGAAGTCTAAGACCGGTTCTTAATCTTCCTTTTTCACCTGCGATAACAGAGAAAGGGAAACGGATATTCACTTTTGCTCCAAATTCGCTTTCGCTGGTCTCGTCAGTATTTTCTGAAACAGAGTTAAATTTAAATTCATCTGTAGATTCACCAGCGGTTGTCAGTAAAGGAAATCTTGTGTCAGATAAATCCTGGAACATGTCTAAACCTTTTTGACGGTATTCGATGTAACGCTCTTCAGGACGGTATTCTCTTGCTTTTGCATAGTTGGCAGACCAGTCTAAATCTAATTTTGAACTGATTAAATGTTCTCCACGAATTGAATAATTCTGAACTCGCTGATCTTCCAGTCTTCTGTTTTTATTGCGATTATTATCTGCACCTCCTTTTGTCTGACGTTTTACACGGCCTTCAAAACCAATGATTTCTTCACCGTTATAAAGTGGCTCAATATCATCATAAGTAGTTCTGAAACGGTTTTCCCTGTCGTCTCTCCAGTTGTAAATTGCATTGGCGAAAATACTGTTGTTTTCATCAAATTTATAATCTAAAGCGATAGATCCGCTACGGCGAATACGTTGTACATCGTATTTTCTAATTTCTGAAGCTTGCAAATACTGGTTTCCGAAATCGTCTTTTACCCATTCGTTTTCGATATTATCAGAACCGTAATCTACATTATTATAAGATCCGCTTACAACCATTCCTAATTTATTATTTAAAAAGCGATTTCCATAAACAAGTCCGGCTGTGTAAGACGCTTTTTCACGAATTGGAAGATAACCTCCTGCAAGTGTTGCTGAAATTCTTTCGCCATTTGGAGTTGCCCTTGTAACTAGATTTACAGAACCTCCAATCGCATCAGCATCCATATCTGATGTCAATGTTTTGTTTACTTCGATAGTCGAAATCATATCAGAAGGTATCAAATCCATCTGAACGTTTCTGTTGTCACCTTCTGCAGATGGAATTCGGTCACCGTTTAACGTTACAGAATTTAATGAAGGAGCCAAACCTCTAATGATGATATTACGTGCTTCACCCTGATCGTTTTGCATCGTGATACCCGGAACACGTTTTAATGCGTCACCTACATTAGCATCCGGAAAACGGCCTACCTGATCTGATGAAATTATGTTTCCTATATTTTTGTTATTTTTTTGCTGGTTCAGCGCTTTTGCCTGACCTTTCAAGATGTCACCCACTACAACCTCATTCAATTCTGTTCCTGTCGTTTTAAGGGAAAAATCGATTACGTTGTTTTTGCCCAGTTCTACTGTTATTTCCTGAGTAGTGGAGGTATATCCAATATATTTAACCGTTACCTGATATGTACCAACATTGATATTAAGCAATTCAAAACGGCCATTGTAGTCAGAGACAGTATATTTGTTTTCTCCAACAATCTGTATCATGGCTCCCGGCAAAGGAAGTTTATCATCAGCATCTAATACTTTTCCTGATATTATTGCTTTTTGAGCATAACCTGATATGGTTAATATAAAGAGTATTGCTACCACATAAAAATTTCTCATTCTGTATTTGGTTTAATTTTCGGTTGCGAAACTAAAACCTGAATGTTATTAAAGCCGTTAAAAAAAATTAATATACTGTTATGATTGGGTGTTCAAAATGAAGTTTTTTAATGTTTAAGTAACATTCAAACAGCAAATAATTGATTCACAACTAAAAACAATTCCGCTATTCGACTCCCAATTAAATTTTTGGCGTTAAATTTGCCATATCAAATCAATCAAAAATCATCAATCATGTTAAAACAATTTTTTATCCTGTGCTCAGGAGCTGACCGGGATCTTCTCGAAGGCTGTTCAGAAGGCGAACAAACCAAATATGTTGGTATTGGTGCCACTGTTTTTTTTACTGCAGTTATGGCTTTTCTAGCCAGTGCTTATGCGCTTTTTACTGTTTTTGACTCTATCTATCCAGCCCTGGCTTTTGGATTGGTTTGGAGTTTACTCATTTTTAATCTGGATCGTTTTATCGTTTCAACTATTAAAAAAAGAGATCGCTTTATGGATGAATTCCTGCAGGCAACTCCCCGAATCATGCTGGCAATTATTATTGCTATCGTAATTTCAAAGCCACTCGAAATCAAAATTTTCGAAAAAGAAATCAATACCGTTTTGCTAAAGGAAAAAAATGAAATGGAACTGGCGAATAAAAAGCAGGTTGGCAATTACTTCCAATCGGATTTAGATAAAAATAAGGCTGACATTGCTGCTTTAAAGGCTGATATCCAGAAAAAAGAGAAAGAAGTAAATGATTTGTATTCTACTTACATTACAGAAGCCGAAGGAACTTCGGGAACCAAAAGATTAGGAAAAGGTCCGGTTTATAAAGAAAAAAGAGAAAAGCACGATGCTGCCTTAAAAGAATTCGAAAGCCTAAAAACCGCTAACGAAGCCAAAATTGCCGAAAAAGAAAAAGCAGGCACACAGCTTCAGGCTGATCTGGATAAAAAAGTTTCACAGACACAACCAATTATTGAAGGTTTTGACGGATTAATGGCGAGAATAAATGCCTTGAATAAATTGCCATGGCTTCCGTCATTTTTTATCATGCTGTTGTTTTTAGCAATCGAAACCTCTCCAATAATTGCTAAATTACTGGCTCCAAAAGGCGAATTCGATATAAAACAAGAAGAAGCCGAGACTGCCATGAAAGCTACTTTGGAACAAAATAAATACCAACGCGAGTTACTGATAAAAACTAGTGCTGAAATGCATGACAAAGTGTATGGGGATATTGCCGAAGATAAAAACCTGTACAATCTGCAGCGAAAAAATGCAACTGATTTGTTAGAATTGCAATCGCATAATTTTGTAGAGAAACAAAAGGCAACTTTATAGGCATATAAAAAAGCAAAAAACCTGTTTCAGCAAAATGAAACAGGTTTTTTTATTTATTCAGAATATCTTTTAAACGTTTTTCAGATTGATGATTTCCTGATCTGTCAGAAAACGCCAGTTTCCTCTTGGTAAGTTTTTTTTGGTCAGACCTGCAAAAGATACACGGTCTATACGCAAAACATTATATTCAAAACTCTCAAAAATTGAACGAACCACTTTTACATTCGCAGTACGCAATTTTAGGCCCACTTCGCTTTTTGGCTCATTGTCAATATAGCTTATTTCCTCTACAAAAACACGGTGTCCATCCAAAACCAATCCTTTGCTGATTTTTTCCAGATCCTCATATTTTAGGTTTTTATCCAATGAAACCTGATAGATTTTAGATGATTTCTGATTCGGTAAAGTAAACTTACGAATCATATCATTATCATTCGTAAACAATAATAATCCAGTGGTGTTTTTATCCATTCTCCCTACCGCTGCTATTTTAGCGTTTGTAGCACCACGCACCAGTTCCAGAACATTGCGGTATTCCTGACCTTCATCTAACGCCGTAGTAAAGTTTTTTGGCTTATTTAGTAAAATATATTCCTTCTTTTCGGGAGTCAGGATAACACCGTCAAAATTCACAACATCATTTAGTTTTACTAAATAACCCATTTCAGTTACCGGAACACCATTTACTTTTACGTTTCCGGACTGAATGTATATATCAGCATCTCGACGCGAGCATACACCCGAATTCGAAATATATTTGTTCAATCGAATTTCGTCTGAAGCTTTTTGTCTTTTTGGAGCCTGATTCTGTTTTTTTAATTTTGCTGCTTTTTCTTCTTCCGCAGCTTTAACAGCAGGATTCACTTTTTTTGGCCCTTGCGCACGCTTTGCCATAGGAGGTTTCGGCTTGCTGGAGTTTGATCTTGAGCTGTTTGGCCTTGATCCGCCTCTTTTATTATTGCCTTCCTTGTTGTTCATAAATTCTGTAATTTGTGCAAAGATAGTTTTTTCCTGCTAATAATCTTAAGTTCAATGTCCTTAGATTGATAGCCTTAAGTATTAAATAAATTTGAAGCATCATATCCGGCTTTTTATTAAATATGGATTCCCGTTTTCCGTTCCCAATCTTTTATTTTTTAAAGGAAAAAATAAAAGGATTTCCACTTCAACCGGGGCTAGATTCAAACAATTGGCTTTTTTTAAAGATTAGTTATTGCACAAAGCTTCTCAAAGTTAGCACAGAGCTGCACAAAGTTTTTTAAAGTTCTTTGATTTGTGAGCCTTTGCGAAAAATCTCAGTGTATCTCTGCGGAACAAAAAACTAAAAATTCGATATCAATTGTTTCCCGTGCCACAAAACACTCGGATTAATCAAAACAATACAAAATACGCCTGAAACAATCAAAAATTTAAGCACATTATGAAGCAGTAAATATTGCTCTTTAGAATTTGATTTCCATAAATATAACAGAAAAAAGAGTAATGCCATAAAACACACATAGAAATAGATATCCATATAGCCCACATCATAAACATTGATCAATATGTACACGGGAAATATGGTCATAAAGGTTAAAACTGTAATAATCTGCTTTGATGCCCTTTCGCTGTAAAGAATTGGAATAGTCTGATAATTATTAGCTAAATCACCTTTTAAATTTTCAAGATCTTTAATCATTTCCCGAATTAGCAGTAGCAAAAATAAAAACATTGCATGTGCTGAAATTACTGCAAAATGACTTCTGTGGTTTTCTATTTCGTCAAATGAAATCTGATGGTAAAAAAAATACAATAAAATGGCAAAAAAAGGCAGCACAGCTAAAAAAGCCGCTGTAAGATTTCCAATAATGGCATACTTTTTAATTTTATGCGAATAAAACCAGATTAGGAAAATATAAGCTGAAAAAAATAAGCAAGCTCGCCAAGAAACGATTAAAGCAGTTAGAACAGCCATAAAGTTCAGGGAAAAGTAAACTGAAAGTTTTGTTTTCTGACTGACCAGACGATCCAGCATTGATTTGTTGGGTCTGTTGATCAGGTCTTTTTGACTGTCATAAAAATTATTAATAATATAGCCAGAAGCAATCGTAACGGCAGAAGCAAATACAATCAGAAACAAGTAGGAATCCAGTAAAATATCGAGGGCTCTTTTCTCAGGAGCTAATATAAAAATCGCAGATAAATACTGTGCCAATACAATAATCGGAATGTTATAACCTCTTACTACAGAGAACAGACTGACAATTTTCATTACTAAAAGTTTGTGCTGCCTGCTTAACATCATACGGATTTAAAGTTTGGAAAAGGTTAAATTAGAACTGATAAACCACTTCTAATTTATAGTCTTTTAGGGAAACTTTAGCGCGCTCTAAATCTTCGGTAAAACCTAAAATATAACCGCCCCCGCCAGAACCGCAAAGTTTTAAATAATAATCGTTGGTATCAATTCCGTGTTGCCAGATTCCGTGAAACTGCTCCGGAATCATTGGTTTGAAATTATTTAAAACGACTTTAGAAAGCTTTTTAGTATTAGTAAACAACGATTTCATATCGCCATGCAAAAAGTTTTCAACGCAAGCATCGGTATATTTTACAAATTGGTTTTTTAGCATCGCACGGAAACCTTTGTCTTTCAGGTTTTCCATAAAAATATTCACCATCGGAGCGGTTTCACCCACAATTCCTGAGTCTAATAAAAACACAGCGCCTTTCCCGTCAAAACTTTGAGTCGGAATTCCGGTTGCTTCAATATTATCTTTAGAATTAATTAAAATCGGAATGCTCAAATAACTGTTTAACGGATCAAGACCAGAACTTTTTCCGTGGAAAAAACTCTCCATATTTGCAAATATGTTTTTTAGCTGCAATAGTTTTTCACGCGTCAAATTCTCAAGAACGGTAATTTTATTAGTCGCATATTTATCATAAATAGCCGCAACCAAAGCACCGCTGCTGCCTACTCCGTATCCTTGTGGAATACTGGAATCAAAGTACATTCCAGTCTCTACATCGCTTTTTAAGGATTGCAAATCAAAAGCAACCAAATCAGGTTGTTCAGTTTGTAGGTTTTCAAGGTAAAGGGTATAGCGTTTTAAACTTGCATTTGAGGCAATGGCTTCTGCAGAAGGATTTTCATCTTTCTTCAGTGCGCCATTATAAAAATTATAAGGAATAGAAAGTCCTTTAGAGTCGCGAATGATTCCGTATTCTCCAAAGAGTAATATTTTTGAGTAAAATAAAGGTCCTTTCATATGTTTATTTTATGTCTTTCTTTATTTGATTTGGGTCTTGTCTGGTGTCGAAAATTGCAATAATTTCAACTCTTTTAGAATTAAATTTATAAAAAATTGTAGTCTGTTTTGTTATTACGCATTTATGAACACTTTTATTAAAATCAGATTTTGGAAATGCTTCCGGACTGTCTTTAATGATTTTTACAGTACCATAAAGTTTTTGTGCAAATTTTTGGCGAACAGTTTTAGACCATTTACTTTCAATATATTCTAAAAGATTTTTAATCTTAAGCTGAGCATAATCTGAAATTACAATTTTTCTCATTATTTAATTTCAAACATATTTCTGGATAAAAGATTCAAAATCAGAATACTCTCCGTTTTCAATTTGTTTTTCTCCAAATTTAATTTCTTCTTTCTGCTCCTCAGTCAAATCTTCCCACCAATCTTTTTTCTTTTTGGTGAAAATTTTTTGAATAGATTGAATTATAGCCGGATCTTCTGTATCTGCTAACATTTTTATCAACTCAAGTTTTTTTAACTGAATGTCCATAATCAAAATTTTAATTAAAGATACGCAAAATTATAATGCAATTGCACCAGTTCCAATTTTGTCGCAAATGTACTGACCATTTTGACAAAAGCCAACTAATTCGTTCTTAATAAATTGTAATACTTTTTCTTTAGCATTCTCAGGATACAAAACATGCACATTTGCACCTGCATCCAAAGTAAAACAAACTGGAACATGGGTTTCGTTTCTGAATTTCCAGATTGCATTGATAATCTGCAAAGTATTTGGTTTCATCAATATATAATACGGCATCGAAGTCATCATCATAGCGTGCAAAGTCAATGCTTCGCTTTCTACAACCTTAATGAATTCTTCAATATTTCCCCTTTCAAAAATGTCAATTAATTGATCCAGATTTTCATGCGCCTGCGCAAAACGTCTTTCTGCATACGGATGGTTGTGCATCAAATCGTGTCCAACAGTGCTCGAAACTTGTTTTTCTCCTTTATCAACCAATAAAATCGTGTCCTGATAATTATGGAAATTTTCGTGAATTGTATGCGGAAATTCAACTCCAAATAAATCGGAACTTCCTATAATATTGGACTGATTGCCCCAGACTACAACATTTCCTTTTACACTTCTACAGGCACTTCCTGAACCTAAACGGGCTAGAAAAGATGCTTTTTGGTAAAAATATTCGTCTGTCATTTCAGGATTCAGCAGTTTTTCAAGACTCATAAAATTCATTGCTAAAGCTGCCATTCCCGAAGCCGAAGAAGCTATTCCTGAACTGTGCGGAAACGTATTATGGGTATCAATCGTAAAATGATACTCTTTCAAAAACGGCAGATAGACTTCGATTCTTTCTAAAAACTTTCTGATTTTTGGCTTGAAATCTTCCTTAGGTTTTCCTTCAAATAGTAAATCGAATGAAAAAGCATTCTGATTTTCTTTCTTTTCAAAAGCCAGTTTTGTAATCGTTTTGCAATTTTTTAAAGTAAAACTTACCGAAGGATTCGCCGGAATCTGGTTCTCTTTTTTCCCCCAGTATTTTACCAATGCAATATTGCTGGGTGCGCTCCATTCGAAATTTCCGTTTTCGACTGTTGAAGAATATGTTTTAGGAATAAAATCAGCTGCTGTAAACATGAATTGTAAAATTTTGGCAAAGATAGTTTTTAAATTTTTTCACCATATAAGTTATATAAGAAATATAAGTAGCTTTTGACTATTTTTGATTCAAAATTTTATATCATGAATAAGTTTGTAAAAATAGCAATAGCATTAGTAATTTGTCTGGCAGTAGGCTATTCTGCAAGTTTGGTAACAAGACCAAGTGTAGCAGAGTGGTATCCTACAATCCAAAAACCTTTTTTTAATCCGCCTAATTGGATTTTTATGCCGGTTTGGACCTTGCTTTATGTTTTTATGAGTGTAGCTGCCGGCTTAGTCTGGGATAGAATAAAAGAGCAAAGTGAAGAAGTTAAAAAAGCGTTAGGATTCTTTTTAATTCAGTTAACCCTGAATGCTGTCTGGTCGTATTTATTCTTCGGATTAAAAAACCCGATGCTGGCCTTAATCGAAATCGGGCTTTTATGGCTGATGATTTATGAAACCTACTTAAAATTTATCAAAATCAATAAAACGGCTGGTTACTTATTGATTCCATATTTGGCATGGGTTGGATTTGCAGCTATTTTGAATGCGAGTATCTGGTGCCTGAATAGGTAACTTTTGTTTCATGTTTAATCAACACGTTTATACTTTATGAATAGATTTAAGGTTTTTGTTATTGTTTTGATTTTAATTTCGATTAAGTCTTTTGCTTGTTTGAATGGTGAAAGTAAAATTTTAAAAAATGGAGCGTATGCTTATCAAGACTATGATGGAATTAATCCTAAAGGTCATTATTTTTTCACAGGAGATTTTCCAAGATTGATAATTGAACTTGACAGTTTGTATAAAAAAACAAGAGATCTCGATTATTTATCTGATAAAGGGTATCTTTTAATTGTTCTGAGAAAATATGAAGAAGCTTTAAAATTATATTTGACCATTGAAAAAATTAAGCCCAATAGATATTCCACGGCATCTAATTTGGGAACACTTTACGAATTAATGGGCGAAAATCAAAAAGCTTATAACTGGATTAAGAAATCTATTGCTATTAATCCTAAATCTCATGAAGGATCAGAATGGCTTCATTTGAAAATACTAGAAGCTAAGATCAAGAATATAAATACTGTTTCCGGTCAGTTTTTAATAAATACAAATTTTGGAACTTCCCGTCAACCTAAAACAAAATTATCTAAAAAAGAAATTGACGAATTAGCACAATCGATTTATTTTCAGGTAAATGAACGAATGTCATTTATTGAACCAAAAGATAAAATCATTTCAATTCTACTTTTTGAACTTGGCAATCTTGCAGAATTGTTAGGTGAACACAATAGCGCACTTGATACTTACAGAACCGCTAGAGAATATGGTTATGATGGAGATTTGATTGTAGAAAGAATGATTACTAGCACTCAAGGCGAAATTGACTATTATCGTGAAAGAGCTGTAAGTTATGGTTCACAACTTCGTGCTTTAAGAGAAAGTAAAAAGGATATAAATTCAGATTATATATATAAAGTTGAAACAAGTTTAATTATTCTTTCTGGAATTATAGTAATTCTTTTGATGGCTTTAGTTGTATTTTTCTTAAAATGGAAAAAACTTAAAAAATCTATTTCAACTTCTTAAACTCATGATTTTTAGCATACAAAAAATCCATCGTAGCCAGAATATTTGGATTGTCCAGAAGTGTTTTAGATCTGGGATCAGCATCGCAAAATTCAAGAAATAATTCTTTTTCTTCGGGTTTTAGTTTTAAATCTTTCTCGAAAAAATCAGGATTTAGCGTGTTTTTTGCAAGCTGCCTAAAATCAATTTGTGCTATTTCCTTTTTGGGTGTTTCCTCTTTTTTCAATAAATTGTGTATTCGCTTTCCAAGGTAAATAAAATCAACACCGTTTGGCATAGTCGCTTCTTTATAACCAGCAATTTGTAACCCTTCCTTTGATTTGTGGGCATTTAGCTTAATTTCTCTTATGTCTTCTTTAGTCAGCCAAACCGCTTTTGCCTCCTTATTTAAAACGACAACTTCTTTTAACTCTTCCGGTCTCGCAATCATGTTAACTAATAAATTATTAGTCTGAATGTTTTCTAAGGTGATTTTTAATCTTGAAAAGAAAAAATCTTTTGAGAAAAATAAAAGACTGTCATTTACATTTACGGCAATTTCAAATTCTCCTGCTTCATTAGTTTTAGTGTTTCTTTTTGCCGTTTTATTGATTACTTCGACATTTTTTAGTATCAGATTTTGAGAGACTACTTTGCCATGAAGTAATTTTTCGGTTTGTGAAATACTCAGCTGATACGTGAAAAAAGAAATTGTGGTAAGTAATTTTACTCTCATAAAGTACTAATTTGTTGAGAGTAAAATTATTAGAATGGTCTTAACGAAAACTTACAGAATATGTAAAGTCTTGTTAAATAATATTTAAAAGGAATTTTTATAAAATATTTAGTAACTCAAAAGGAGTATTTATAACCACTTTCGCTCCGCTTGCTTTCAACTCTTCTTTGGTTCTGTAACCCCATGTCACGCCAACCGGAAACATTTTGGCATTTAAAGCGGTTTCAATATCCACATCAGAATCTCCGACAAAAAGGATTTCTTCAGGTTGTAAGTTCCAGTTTTTGCTGATTTCAATCGCTTTAAACGGATTCGGTTTTTTGAGTTCTTCTGTGGTTAAACCTGCAATTGCATCAAACAAATTGGGGAACAATGCCTCTGTTACTTTTTTAGTCAGTTCATCGGCTTTGTTTGAAAAAACAGCTAATTTGATTCCTTTCGAATTTAAATCATGTATCAATTCAGCTATTTCATTATACGGTTTAGTTTTCTGAACACAATTGCTATCGTATGTTTTAAGCATGCTCTCAAAACAAAACTCAACCTCATCTTCCGTATTGTTGGTTGGAGGCAAAGCTCTGGCAACTAATTTTCTTAAACCATTCCCAATAAAATACTGATAGCTGTCGTAGGTATGAATTGGATAATTTAGTTCGGTAAGAACACTATTCATCGCATCTGAAATATCTTCTAATGAATTGACTAATGTTCCGTCTAAATCAAAAATAATTCCTTTAAATTTCATTTTTATTTTAAATATTATTGGCTAAAATGAATCCGCTGGTCCAGGCATTTTGAAAATTAACACCTCCGGTAATAGCGTCAATGTTTACAATTTCACCCGCAAAATACAGATTCTGGTGTAATTTGCTTTCCATGGTTTTAAAATTGATTTCTTTTAAATCAATACCAATCAACACTACCATCATTTTTAATTAGGAAAATTTTCTTGATATGGGTTGATTTATCTATAAAATGATACAGGGTGTTTGTTCTTATATTTAGATTTGAAGATAATATCCATTGATCTTTTTGATCGTTTTCTTCAATCACTCTTTTGCAAATTTCTACGTTTGTTACAAAATCTAAAATAAAAGTATCATTTTTTGCTTTTTTTAATTCTTTATTCTGTACATCGTTTAAATTAATATCCTTTTTAAAAGGTAAAGAAGAGATGTGTATAATTTCTCCAAATTTATCAATGATGAAAGGTTCTTTTACTTCTTCTACTGTACGGTACTTATATTTAGTCAGGCAGTATAAATTTGTTTTGGATACTTTTTCAAATATTGCTATATTTTGATTAGGGTTATAAAAATAGGTAATTGGTTTCCACCAACCGTTATTCCAAATAGATAAATATAGAGGCTCTTGAAGTTTTTTGTTCAACGGTATAACTAAATCTGTGGTTTCAAAATATTCGTTAGTAACCGTTTTTGAATTATCTTCAAATAAATCGTGATAAATAATCGATTGATCATTTTTTATTGAATTTTCTGACAGTATTGCAAATTGATTTCTGCTTACTAAAGGTGCATTTTTATAAGGTAAATTGAAAAAACCTGGACCATTCTCGGATAAAGGATCAAAAGGATAGTAGTGTTTTGTTTTTGTGTCTAAAATGAAACACCAACTGTGGCCAACATCGTTAGAGGCTCTTTTATAACGAATATAATCAGAACCACTCGGAATTCCTAAAGCACGAAGTACCAATACCATCAGGTTGCACATGTCATCACATTTTCCCAATTTATCTTTTAATAATTCAGAATAGGAGCGAACCTTTTTTTCTTTAAAATAACGATTGCCCCCAAATGAAAATCTTTTTTCATAAATTTTATTTACATAAGCTGTAGCGGCTAAAACAGTAGAAAAGTTATAGATAGAATCTAGTTGCGCTTTTGTAAAGTTATTTAAAACTAAAGTTCTCCAATTTTCTAGCTTTTCTGTACTAACACGATACGGTAAAATGTATTCATAAAAATCGGCATCTGATAAATTTTTACAAAATGGGCTTTTCTCTCTGATTTCAAAGGCTTTATCAATATTGTCAATCAGGAATTGTGCCGTAATATTTTTTAAATCTGGCAAAAAGCTTTCTTTCTTATATAGTTTCCCTCTAACGTCAGCAACAGAATCAAGCCCTTTTTTTTCATCCATTTCATCTTTAAAATTAGAAATGTTATACCCAACAGACTTTTCGTTACTATCTACTAAATCATACATATAACTGCCTTTGCTACCTATATTTGCTATTAAAAAGTTCACAGCTTTCAGTTTTTCATTATCGTCTTTCTTTTTGTAATGTTTTATTACAGCTTCGAGTTCAGGATAGTTTTTAATTGTTTGCTTTAAAGTGTTTTTGTTTTGTTGACAAAAGCAATTTGGACTAATAAAAAATATTAATAGAAATATAATGAGGTTTTTCATAAATTAGGATTATGTAGTTGATGCTGTGTAAATAGTAAAAGTACCAAACTGTAAAATTTGCTACTTTTTTATCTAAAATAAAAATGTTTTTTATTGTAAATACTACATTAATATTATTCTTGATATGATATTTTCATAGGCCATAGATTATAAGAGGAATTTTTTAAATTTTCAATAAATATTATTACGTGATTGTATTTTGTATTTTTTTGATTTTTACTTAGATCTTCCACGCTAAGTGTTTTTAAATTTTTAATGGAGAGAATATGCTTTGGACTATCGATTGAATAATATTCGTAGTAATTATGAATAGGAGGTTGAGAATTTACTTTAACAATATCATTTTTATCTGTTTTTTGCCTCTTATAACCATAATTGAATACTTTTATACTAGCATTTTTATTTGTTTTGTCTTTTTTAAATACAAATAATTTTTGATTTTTTGTATTATCTATATTGATATAAATAGTATCACTACAATTTTTTTGCGAATACGAACTGAAATTTATTAAAATAAACAATAATAATATTTTTTTTCATGATCTTAAAGTTTAATTACAGTTTTCACTGCCCATATTATTAAAATTTGAGATAGTATTATTTATTTAAAGTCCTTTGATTAGGACTAAGGAATTCCATGCGGTTGTATTTTTTAATCCTTCCCATGCTAAAGAATCATAAATGTTTTGAGATAATCCAGGTTTTAATTCATTTCATGATTGTAAAATATTATGTTTTATTATTCAAATTAAAAGCACCAAATTATTGAACTTGGTGCTTTTTAAAGGAATCTGGATGTATATATCTGTGGTAAAGTTTAAAAGGAGCTCAAATATTTTCAGAATATCTTTTCAACTTAAGCAATTAGTGATATACTGGTTTTAGATCTATATTAATATAATAACTATTTTTTCCAATCGGATTCCCCTAAAACTTTTTCTACGGAATTTATTTTATCCGCATAATAAATAGGTTCTCCAAAAAAACCTTCAGATTTTTTTATACCTTCAAAATTAATAACTATATGTTCTTCGTACTTATCAAAGTTTTCGATTTTAGTTTTTATTTTTACAAATTCTTTATTAGTTGTGAATACATTAATGATTTTTTCACCATCGACTTTTAATTTAAAACGTGGATTATCTAAAAGATTATTTTGTGAAAGGAACATATAATATTGAATCCCTTTTTTTTCAGAATCAGAATATTCTTTTTCATAATTGGGATTAGAAATAATTTTGTTCATTTTTTCTTTCAAATCCTTGGGCATTCCATTAAAAAGATCATGAACATCAATTAGTTTAATGTAATAATCTCCTTTAATATTTTCATTTTGACTCTTTGCTATTATAGAAAATAGTAAAAAGATTGATACTATTAGAAATGTTTTTGTCATAATTTTTATTTTTTAATCAAGGACATGTTCCGCTCTTTGTTGGTGCTGTAGAAGAAGTTGTATTTCTTGTAGCTCCTGTTGGAAGTGAAAGAATTCGCAAATCTTGACCTAAATCACTTGGATTTCGACCAGAAAAATTTAAACCTGGTAAAATAGAATAGTTCCCGACAGTTTTTGGAATTGTCAAACCTCCTAGGCTCATAACTTTTATTCCAAAATCAGTGCAGTTAAAGTTATTTAAATCGTAGGTTCCTGGATAATTTGTAATGTATTGAATTATATTAGTCAGCTGTCCTGATGTAATATTTATTGTAACGCTTACGTCATACTCCGAACCAGAATTGTCATGTATTTCACTGGTCTGGCTGCTAAGTAATGCGGCGTTTGGAGAGTCTGGATAAAAACCTAAATTGCGTGTAACGCCATTTTGTGTAATTCCAATAAATGTATGACCTATATTGGATGTTAACTGTCTGGAGTTAGGTATAGATTGTTCTGCATAAATTGTTAGTTTAGCTCCAGAATTTTGATTGAAACATTTTAGTTCTTTAGTTAGGTTAGTGATTTTTGGAGTAAAAAATGTTGCAATTGTTAACGTTCCTGAACCAGAACCTCCATCAGAGCCATCATCACCAGTACCTGGATCTGTTGGTTGATCAGGAACTTCCCAACATGTTTCACCGTAAACAGGGTAGCAATATTCTAATTCTTCAGAACAAGATTCCCAACTTTCCCCTCCATTAATGCTATAACATTGGTAGCTGTAAACACACATATCGTACAAGTATTGGCTTTGACAAATGGTTTGATTCATTTTTTGGGTATCATTACTTACGGCTTTCTTTTTTAGTCCGGGATTTCCGTTTTTAATACCGAGTATGTCTTTGTCTAGTGCCATAAAGTACCCAATCCATTCCCCTCTGCTCCAAAAAGGCAGTTTGTTGTTTTTGGTAAAGAGGCGGGTACGTACGGTCATATCCTCTACCATAGCAATTCCTTTTGAGTCTTTTGCAAGGCTGAGTACGCCAATAACATTTTCTTTGTCTTCACTTAAAAAAGGTACTAAAATCCTTTTTTTATTTTCAATGTAAATAAACATGGCTTCGTTCCATAAGACATCGTTTTTAGCTAGTTTTCGCTCTAAAGAAGCACTGCTTGAACCATTTTTGAGCTGTTCAATGACTTTTTTCAAAACGGCACTATCACCATTGTAATGCCATAAATGGACAGCATTCGCTCTGTTGGTTTCTTCAATTTCAATTTGGTCGCTTGCACAGGAGGCAAGTAACGTCAGTAAAAATACTGACCCTAAATGTAGTAATTTTTTCATGATTGGTTACTAATTATTGTTGTTTATATAATGTTTTGCTTTAGTTATAATATTTTTTACTTCTTCACTAGGTATTTTTATTGGTGTTTGAAGTATTCGTTTTGCTATCCAATTTGCTTTATAAAAAAGAGATCTTCGTATATAATAATCTAACAAATCTTCTTGGGGTTTAAACAAATGCGGATTAGTATAATGACGTTGCAATAAGCTTTTTTCTGCTTGTTCAAAATCCCTTTTAGCCTCGTATAATTTGGCGAGTTTTAATTGAAGTAAAGGGCTATTACCTGTTTCCTTAGCTTTTTCCAGTAGTGATAATGCCTCCGTGGGATTGGTTTCTTCGAAGAATCTGGAGTAATGTATTAAATAGCTATCATCGTTTTCTAAAGCATTGAAAGCTGTTTTATATAAGTTTGCAGATTGAGTCGGATTATCAAATTGTAATTCACTGGCTTCTTTCCAATTCCTGAACGCTTTGTATTGTTTGTTAATGATAAATAACAAAAACAGACTCATACAACATCCAATTATCTTTACAGAGAATGTTTTTATTTTGGGAATATTTAAACAGGTGGTTGTTTCTTGTAATGCAATTTGATTAAGAAGAAGCAGTTTGAAAGGTAAAAATTGAAGCGGATATGAAAAACTTGCAAAAATCGCAAATGAGCAGTAAAAAACTATTGATTGCACAGAGGTCTTTGAAATAGCACTAGTAAACTTTTTATTGTAATTTTTTGAAATCCATAAAACTCCAATTAGTAAAAGCAGCGTACCAATTATTCCGTTTTCGATAATGAATTTTAATACTTCATTAAATGCCTGGGTGTTTGCATTTGCTAATAGTATCTCTTGCTGTGTGTCATTTTTTGAGAAATATTCAGCTTGGAAATTCATATAGTCTGCTTGAAACATACCATATCCAATGCCCATTACTGGTTTTTCTAAAAATGAAAAAAATGAAATCTTCCAGATTAATAAACGACCAGCAATTGAATCGGTAGATTTAATTGTTATAATTAAGAAAAGGATAGGGAAAATTATTGCGAAAGCTGCATATTTAGCAAATACTCTTTTTCTTAAATAATAATAGTATAGCAGGATTAAAAAAGCAGAGAACGATGCTAAAATTGCTGTTCTTGATTCGCTTTTAATGATTATAAAAATCATAATTATTGCAGAAAATAAATAGGAAATTAACTTTGCTATATTTGAATATATATTTTTTTGAAACAGTTCATAAAGTACTAATGCAAATAGTATTGAAAGAAATCCTGCAAGTGGCCCTGGATTTGGAAAGTTTCCTTTCATATTCCAATAAATGTTTGACGGATTTACATAACCACCTAATTCTAATAAACAATATAAACAAAGAAAAACTCCTGTGAGTGTTAAAAGTTGATAATAAAAGTTTTTTTCTTTTACGCTTAATTTTAAAGATTTAATGGCTAAAAAATAGATAATCAGGACAAAGCTATTTATGATATGAATTTCATTAAAAGTGTTTAATCTGAAAAACCGAGATAATATTGTTATGAAAAGGACTAATATTATTATTAAATCTAATTTATTAAATTTTATTTTTTGTGTTTTTATAATAAATAATAAAAAAGAAAATACTATCATATAAAACAAAACGATGTATTGATTTTGCTTGAATTTCCAAAAATCAATATCATGATTAAAAATCAAGCTGGTAATAAGGACTGTTACAATAAATACAATTTTAACGGAATTTGTTTTAAATAAACTCATGTTGGGTATTTGTAAATTGATTTTTTTTTATTGCTTTACACAATAATATTGTAATCATTTTCTTTCCAAAGAAATTATTTTTTTATCGTTTTAAAAATGTGATACGTGCATTTTTAATGTTTTAGGAACATAAATACCCCCAACATGAGAGTCTACCAAAGAATTAAACAAGAAAGAGAAAAAAAGAAGTTTTCTCAAACCTATTTGGCTTTAGAACTAAAGTTAGATCAATCCCAATACTCTAGAAGAGAAAATGGAGCTATTCCATTTACAGTTGATGAATTGTTAAAGATTGCCGAAATTCTTAGAGTAAGGCCTGAAAAGTTTTTTGGTATAATAGATGATGAATGTCCGGTAGCAAAATCGGATGAAGGAATAGTAAAAATTATAGGTTTATATGAAACTTGTATAAAAGAGAAAGACGAGCGTATTGCTTTGTTGACTTATCAACTAAATAATAAAATTGTAAAGAAATAATTTCTAAAAATTCTGCGCTACGATATACCCGCTGGTCCAGGCATTCTGAAAATTAAAACCTCCGGTAATAGCGTCAATGTTTACAATTTCACCCGCAAAATACAGATTCTGGTGTAATTTACTTTCCATGGTTTTAAAATTGATTTCTTTTAAATCGATTCCGCCAGCAGTTACAAATTCTTCTTTAAAAGTGCTTTTTCCGTTGACCTGAAATTTTGCCTGCGTTAATTGTAAAGCTAAACTTTGTAATTGAATTTTGGATAAATCCGCCCATTTTGTTTCTATTTCTATCGAAGAAGCTAAAACCAGACTTTCCCACAAACGGTTAGGAAACTCAAAAGGTGATTTTTTTGAAACGGCTTTTTTGGCATGTGCCTGTTTTAATTCTTTCAGGATTTTCTCGGCATCTTCGGTATCAACATCATTCAGCCAATTGACGAAAATCGTAAACTGATAATTTTTATCATGAAGGATTCTTGCTCCCCAAGCCGAAAGTTTTAGGATTGCCGGACCACTCATTCCCCAATGGGTAATCAATAAAGGTCCGGTTGATTCAAGTTTAGTGTCTTTTACGTTTACGGTAACTTTTGCCGCAACTCCGGGTAATTCTTTAATTCTTGGATCTTTGATATTGAAAGTAAATAAAGATGGAACCGGACTAACAATAGCGTGACCTTGTTCCTGAAGCATTTCCCATATTTTTGGATTGCTTCCGGTTGCCATAATCAATTTTTCAGCAGCATAATTATCAGTTTGCGTATCGATTTTCCAGTGGTTTTCTTTTTTGAAAATAGACTGAACGATTTGTCCTGTCAATATTTTGATACCTAATTTTTCTGTTGCTTTTAAGAAACAGTCAATTATCGTTTGAGACGAATTTGAAATCGGAAACATTCGCCCGTCTTCTTCAATTTTAAGTTCGACACCATGTTTTTCGAACCATTCAATAGTATCTCCTGAACAAAATTGATGAAACGGCCCGCGAAGTTCTTTTTCGCCACGCGGATAAAATTTAATCAATTCATTCGGTTCAAAACAAGCGTGTGTTACGTTGCATCTTCCGCCTCCGGAAACACGGACTTTAGAAAGCACTTCTTTTCCTCTTTCTAAAATGGCAATTTTCAGCTTCGAATTTTTTTCAGCAATATTGATTGCGGTAAAAAAACCAGCTGCGCCTCCGCCAACTATGATGATGTCGAAATTTTTGATCATATTTTTTTGAGCTGCCACGAATTCACTAATTTATTCTCAAAGATTGTCAAAAAATAATTCGTGAATTCGTGGCTATTTAAACTTTATATTTTGTCTGGATTATCAGAGATAATTCCGTTTACTTGATAACTTTTTACTTTTTGTATATCTTCTTCAGTGTTAACAGTCCATGGTAAAACCCAAAAACCTTTTTCCTGCATTTTGCGAACATTTTCTGCATTCAATAATTGAAAATCCGGATGAATTGCTCTTGCTTTTATCGATTCGGCGAAAGCCAAAGCGCCATCCAAATCTTCTTCTGTTAAAACACCAATCGGGATATTTGGATTTAGGTTTTGCACTTCTTTTAAAGCATTCCAGTCAAAACTTGAAATGATAAAATGTTCGTAGTTCCAGCCTTTTTTATTGATGTATTCTTCAATCAATGAAACCACATTTTTTGAAGTATCGGCATTTTTTAACTCCACGTTGATGAAGCATTTTTTGTCTACTAAATCAAAAACTTCGTTTAGAGTAGGAATTTGAAGTTTTTCAGCGATTCGAAATGACTTTAATTCGGCTAAAGTATACGAGTTGATATCGCCTTTTCCGTTGGTCATTTTATCGATTGTATCGTCGTGCATTACGATGATGTGTCCGTCAGCGCTGAGGTGAACGTCCAGTTCAATTCCGTCTGAATTTAAGTCTAAAGCTTTTTGAAAAGTCTCAAGCGTGTTTTCGGGTTCGTATGCTTTGGCACCTCTGTGAGCTATTTTTAGCATTTTCTGAGTTTTTTCTAACCGCAAAGGTCGCAAAGTTTTCCGCAAAGGGCACAAGGAATTTATAAAAAAATAAATAGCAAATTGAAGCACTTCCTATTTAATTTGCGAGCAAGCCGATTTTAACTCTATAAATAAAAAAGTTATTTTAAAAAAAAACAGACAGACTGGTCTGTTTTTTTATATCTTTGTTGAGCAATTAAGGAATTATGAGTTTACCAAAAGAAAGAATATTAGAAAAAGCCTCTGTTTTATTTCATCAGCAGGGTTATAATAGTACAGGAATTAACCAAATTATAAGTGAAGCAAATGTTGCAAAAGCAAGCTTTTACCAACACTTTAAATCTAAAGATGACTTATGTATCGAGTTTCTGAACAGGAGACATCAATATTGGTTTGAAGAACTTTCAAATTATACTTCAAATTCAAAAAAACTGGAGGCAAAAGTTATTTCTGCTTTTGATTTCATTATCTATATGAATGAAAAAGAAAATTTCAGAGGTTGTTGTTTCTTGAATATCTTATCCGAAATATCAAAAGAACAAGAAAATATTCTTACGGTTATTCAAGCTCACAAAAATGATTTGAGAATTTTCTTTAAACAAGTGCTTGAAGATGAATTATTAGCCACACATATTTATCTTCTATTTGAAAGCGCTATCATAGAAAGCCAATTATTCAAATCAAATGAAATCGTAAACAAATCCAAATCAATAATAAACAGTCTAATTTAAAAAAAATACAAAATGGAACAAAAACATCCGCTTCCACCTTTTACACTGGAAACCGCAAAACAGAAAATTCAGATGGCCGAAGATGCCTGGAACTCACAAAATCCAGAAAGGGTTTCGTTAGCTTATACTATTGACAGTGAATGGAGAAACCGAAGTACATTTGTTAATGGGAGAGAAGAAATTGTAAAATTCTTAACTGATAAATGGAATAGGGAATTGAATTATAAGCTCAAAAAAGAGTATTGGTCGCATTCGGAAAATAGAATAGCTGTCAGATTTGAGTATGAATATCAAAACAAAGACGGAAAATGGTTTAGAGCTTACGGAAATGAAAATTGGCAATTTGACGAAAATGGATTAATGGAAAAGAGATACGCAAGTATAAATGACATTGAAATAAATGAGTCAGAAAGATATCTGTAAAATGAACAGCAGGTAACTGCGGCTACACGCCATTGCTCGTTTTCGGTAAATTGAACGTTTTATTTTGATAACTCCGTTCAGAGCAGCTGAAAATATTCTGCTCTAAACACCCCCACAGGCGTGTAGCTGCGAACCTTAGAAAACTAAGCTTCTATTTTTTAAATATTTTTTTACTGCAATTCTAAAACCAAAGCTGATTTGGGTTCCAAAGTAATTTCAGAACTTAAATCGAATGTTTTTCCTGTGATAACATCTTTTCCTGATGTATAGTTTTTAATGCTTTCTTTAAAACGATTGGTTTTTACAACTTGCTCTTTTGCATTGTTATTAAAAACCACCATTACCGTTTTAGCATCTGTGTATCTGAAATAAACATAGGTATTATTCTCCGGAATATAATGTGTCATTTTTCCGAAGTGAACCGCTTCATTTGATTTTCTCCAATTGAATAATTTTGAAGTGAAATCAAAGTAAGCCGCTTGTTCTGGAGTTCTTCCTTCTTTTGTGAAAGCGTTGTTTTTATCGCCAGCCCATCCGCCCGGGAAATCCTGACGAATATCAGCATCTCCGCCTTTACCTTTGTCTCCGCCCATTCCAATTTCGGAACCGTAATAAATCTGTGGGATTCCGCGAACTGTAGCAAGTAAAGTCATAGCCAGTTTGTATTTCGCTAAATCATATTTAAAGGTATGATTCATGCGATCTGTGTCATGATTTTCGGAAAAAACCAAAAGATTATTAACGTTAGGGTATAAATAATCCATTGCAAAATTGTTGTAGAATTTAATCAGACCTCCATCCCAATTCGGCGTGTCGTCGTTGAAAACCGAACCAATCTGGCTTTGAAGCGTAAAATCCATTACACTTGGTAAATTCGAATTATAGTCCTTAATAGCGCCAATTTTACTGTCTTTCTGCCAATAGGCTAAGCTTGCCTGATTGTGCATCCAGATTTCGCCCACAATATTAAAATTTGGATATTCATTCGTAATTGATTTAGCCCAATTTGCCATTGCTGTCGGGTCTGAGTAATTATAGGTATCAACTCTGAAACCATCCAAATTGGCGAATTCAATCCACCAAATAGCATTTTGAGTTAAATATTTTGCCACAAGCGGATTTCTTAAATTTAAATCCGGCATTGAAGGCACGAACCAGCCATCAACGCAAACTTCCTGATCGATTTTTGAAGCGTGAATATCTGTAATTACTTCACGTCTGTGATGTGTTTGAGTGTATTTTTCAAACTGATTGATCCATGATTTGGTCGGTAAATCTTTCATCATCCAATGTGTGATTCCCCAGTGATTCGTCACATAATCCATAACCAGTTTCATATTTCTTTTGTGCATTTCTGCAGCAAGTCGGGCGTAATCGTCATTTGTTCCGTAACGAGGATCGATTTTGTACACATCAGATTGTGCATAGGTATGATAGGAATACTCCTTGTCGTTGTCTTCGCATAAAGGGGTGCTCCAAATCGTCGTTGCGCCAAGAGACGAAATATAATCAAGGTTTTTGATGATTCCTTCGATATCGCCGCCGTGACGTCCGCCTGGTTCTGCGCGGTTTCCTTTTTCTGTTAAATTAGCATTGCTATCGTTTTTCGGATTTCCGTTTGCAAAACGATCCGGCATAATCAGGTAAATCAAATCTGATGCATCGTAGCTTTTTCTGTCGGCAGAATTGGCTCTTCTTTCTTTAAGGGAATATTTTTGGGTAAAAGCAACTTTGTTTTTCAGTTTAAACGAAAAAGTAAGTTCCGAAGCTTTTACATCTTTTGTATCAATGGTTAAAAACAGATAATTTGGATTTTCGGTTTTCTCGACATTTTTAATTGCAACATTGTTGGAAACCGAAGCTTCGTATTGTGCCATATTTTTCCCGTAGAACATAATCTGCAACTCAGGATTCTTCATTCCGGCGTACCAGAAAGGTGGTTCTACTTTTTGGATTTGTGCTTTCGCGGAAGCGGAAAACAACAAAACCAAAAGGGCTAATTTATAGATAAGTGATGTTTTTTGGTTTTTCATAGTAAAGATGAATTTAAACCATATAAGAAATGTAAGAACATTTAAGACAAAAATGGGGGAGATTTCTATTTAAATGTACTTACATTTCTTATATGGTTAATTTAAATTATTTCGTTTCAATAATACTAATCGCATATCCTCCTCCAGGAGCAGAAAACTGAGATAATTTTGATTTATTGGTTACAGCAATTTTCTTGATGGTATAAGCTTGCGGATTTGTTTTGTAATGCGCCTCTTTTGCATCAGCATAAATAGTTGCCGTGTATTTTTTGCCTTTTTCAAGGAAACTGAAATCGATGTTTGAAGTACGCGGAGTTTCTCCGTTTACGTTTCCAACGAACCAATTGTTTGTTCCTTTTGCTTTACGGGCAACGGTGATAAAATCTCCAGGTTCAGCCTCGATATATTTACTTTCTGACCAGTCAACCGCTACATCTTTGATGAATTGAAAAGCATCTGGAAAACGGTTGTAATTCTCCGGAGTATCAGCCGCCATTTGTAACGGGCTGTACATTGTAACGTATAAAGCCAGTTGATTACAGATTGTACTGTTTACATGTGATTTATTATCAGGATTCAATTTACTGATATCCATTTCGAAGATTCCCGGAGTATAATCCATTGGCCCACCAATTAATCTTGTAAAAGGTAAAACAGTAACGTGATTTGGTTTAGAACCACCAAAAGCCTGGTATTCTGTTCCTCTTGCCGCTTCGTTTCCAATTAAGTTTGGATACGTTCTTGCAATTCCTGTTGGACGAACTGCTTCGTGAGCGTTTACCATAATTTTGTAATCTGCCGCTTTTTCAATTGCGTACTGATAGTGGTTTACAATCCATTGGCTGTAGTGGTTTTCACCTCTTGGCAAAATATCACCCACGTAACCACTTTTTACAGCATCGTATCCGTTGTCTTTCATGAATTGGTAGGCTTTATCCATGTGGCGCTCGTAGTTGCGAACAGATCCTGAAGTTTCGTGGTGCATGATAATTTTTACGCCTTTCGATTTTGCATATTCGTGAAGCCCTTTCACATCAAAATCTGGATAAGGAGTCAAGAAATCAAAAACATAATCTTTAGAATGACCAAACCAGTCTTCCCAGCCTTCGTTCCATCCTTCAACTAAAACAGCGTCGAAACCATTTGCAGCAGCAAAATCAATGTATTTTTTTACGTTGACGTTGTTTGCTCCGTGTGTTCCGTTTGGTTTTGCTTTCGCGAAATCTGTAACACCCAATTGAACTGTTGGATAGTCGTTTGTGTATGACCAAGAGCTTTTTCCTGTAATCATTTCCCACCAAACACCAATATATTTTACTGGTTTAATCCAGGAAGTATTGTCAATTTTTGATGGATCGTTTAAGTTATACGTCATTTTTGAAGCTAAAATTTCTCTAGCATCATCGCTCACCATAATTGTTCTCCAAGGCGAATGACTTGGTGCCTGGATATAACCTTTATCTCCTTTTGCGTCTGGTGTTAACCAAGAAGTAAAAGTCATGTTTTTATCATCTAAATTCAGGTGCATGCAAGAATAGTTGATCAAAGCCGCTTCGTGCAAGTTAATGTAGATTCCGTCATTTGTTTTTAACATCAAAGAAGTCTGAACTCCTGTTGGTGAAAAAGATTTTTGAGAAACGTTTGCCGTATATGCTTTTTCTGCTAAACCTCTGATTTCAGACAATTTCGATTTGGTATAATCGTATTCCTGAGTGTCATAATCTCCCGGAATCCAGAAAGCGGTATGATCGCCAGTCATTGCAAACTGAGATCTTTCTTCTTTGATTACGAAGTAAGTCAGATTTTTTTGTGCCGGGAATTCATATCTAAATCCTAAACCGTCATCAAACAAACGAAAACGGATTACGATTTGTCTGTCTGTACTTTTTTGGTTTAAAGTAACTGCTAATTCATTATAGTGATTTCTGATGTGATCCACTTCTCCCCAAACCGGTTTCCAGGTTTCATCAAAAGTTGAAGTTTTAGTATCAGTAATTGTAAAATCGTTTAGTAAAGATTTTTTGTCATCCTTCAGTTCAAGACCTAATTTACTGGTTTTTACAACTTCTTTGTTTTTGTATTTTAAGTTGTAAGTTGGAGTTCCGTCGCTTTGAAGCGAAAATTCCATTACGAACTTTCCTTCGGGTGATTTTAATTGCTGCGCCTTAGCAATCGTGCTAACCGCAAACAAAACTAAACTGGCGAAAAATAAGTTTTTCATGTTTTTAGATTTTTAGAGAATTGTAATTTAATTAATTTGTGCGAGTTTACCAGCCGTTATAGTCATGCCATTTACTATAATGTCTAAATCCTGATCGCCATCTACAGTAAAAGTAGTTTCAGTATGACTTACTGTAACTTTCAAAATCTGATGTCTGAAATTGATTTTAAACGAATACCCTTTCCATTCTTTTGGGATTTTTGGAGAGAAATGAAGCTGGTTATTTTTAACACGCATTCCGCCAAAACCTTCCACGATACTCATCCATGTTCCTGCCATTGACGTGATATGACAGCCTTCTTCTACTTCTTTGTTATAATCGTCTAAATCCAAACGAGAAGTTCTTAAATAAAAGGTATATGCCATGTCCATTTTATCTAAAGCTGCAGCCTGAATCGAGTGTACGCAAGGCGAAAGCGAACTTTCGTGAACCGTAAAAGATTCGTAAAATTCGAAATTGCGTTTTAATTCTTCTTTAGAAAAATGATCTTCGAAGAAATAGAACCCTTGTAAAACATCGGCTTGTTTAATGTACGGCGAACGTAGAACACGATCCCAGGACCATTTTTGATTAATTGGACGCTGTGATTTGTCTAAATCTTTTACGCGGACTAACTCTTTGTCAAGGAAACCGTCTTGCTGCAAATAAATCCCTAATTCCTCCGATTTTGGGAAATACATATTATCTGCCACTTTTTTCCATTCTTTGATTTCTTCTGACGAAAGATTGACTTTGTCTAAAATTCTTTTGTGATCTGACGGATATTCTTTTGCAACTTTTTCAATTTGTTCTGAAGCAAAATCGATACACCATTTAGCAATATAATTGGTGTAGAAATTATTGTTGATGTTGTTTTCGTATTCGTTTGGACCTGTAACACCCAAAATCACGTACTGATTTTTGTCATTAGAAAAAGAAGCCCTCTGATGCCAGAAACGCGCAATTCCGATTAAGACCTCTAATCCTTTTTCCGGAATATATGAGTAATCTCCAGTGTAACGGTTATAGTTATAAATTGCAAAAGCAATCGCACCATTTCTGTGGATTTCTTCGTGTGTGATTTCCCATTCGTTATGGCATTCTTCACCATTCATGGTTACCATCGGATACAAAGCTGCACCGTTTTTGAACCCTAAATTGTCATTCGCATTTTCAATAGCTTTATCCAATTGATTGTAACGATACGTTAACAAGTTTCTTGCCACCTGTTGATCTTTAGTCGCCATATAAAAAGGAATACAATACGCCTCTGTGTCCCAATAGGTTGATCCGCCGTATTTTTCTCCCGTAAATCCTTTTGGACCAATATTCAATCGGCTGTCTTTTCCGGAATAGGTTTGGTTCAATTGGAAAATATTGAAACGAATTCCCTGTTGTGCTTTAACATCACCTTCAATAGTGATATCTGACATTTCCCAAACTTTTGCCCAGGCTTCAATTTGATTTTGACGTAAAGTTTCATAGCCTAAACCAACTGCAGTTTTGATTACTTTTTCGGCTGCAGCCAAAGTATTTTCGTGGTTTAAAGAAACCGTGTAACCTCCAATTTTCTGAATAGATGAGGTTTGCCCCTTTGCAATAATGGTTCCGTAAGTAAATTGCACTTTATCAATTGTCGAATCAATTGCTGAAGGCGAAATATGGATGTTTTCACCATTAGCCAAAATTGTATTGTGCATAAAAGTCGTTACCTTAAAATGCGTCTTAAATGTTTGTGCCGTTACAAAAGCTTCACTGTTTGATTTTTTAACCTCTAATGGTTCCCAGAATTTTTCATCCCAATTGGCGTCTTCATTGGTTACACCAGCGTCAATATAGGGTTTATAAACAATCTTGGCGTCTTTGTTTAAAGGGGTAATATCATATTTAATGATTCCTGCTTCATCTAAATCCAGAGAAAGAAAACGACGGACATTAACGGCGATTTCGGTTCCGTTTTTTAAAACCGCTTCAAAAGAACGATTGTACCATCCTTCTTTCATGTTCAGTTCCCTGCGAAAGTTTCGAACCTCATCACATGCATTTAAATCGAGGCTTTCTTCGTTAATTTCGATGTTAATTCCAATCCAGTTAGGTGCATTTAATACTTTGGCAAAATATTTCGGGTAGCCGTTTTTCCACCAGCCTACTTTGGTTTTATCCGGGTAATAAATTCCGGCAATGTAACTTCCCTGAAAAGTCTCGCCGGAGTACGTTTCTTCAAAATTGGCCCGCTGTCCCATAGCCCCGTTCCCAAGGCTGAAAAGACTTTCAGAAGATTTGACCTTTTCGGTATCAAATCCTTCTTCAATGATGGACCAGTTGTCTGGTTTTATATAATCCTGATTCATTTCTTTCTTAATTAGATAATTAGAAAATATGTCCATTTGATAATTATTTGACTGTTTCTTCTAATTTGATTTTATCTGTTAATTGATGATTTATACTATTTTATTATTTGATAATTTTCCATTTCTAATTATCAAATGGACACATTTTCTAATTGATTAACTTTTGGATAAAACTTTCCTCGATAAGAGTGAAGTCCTTGAAAATGTATTCCGCTTCATGTAGAATTGTTTCCTCACCAATTCCAATACTTACCATTTCTGCGATGTTTGCTGCCTGAATTCCGGCAACAGAATCTTCAAAAACGATTGCATTTTTTGGCTCAATGTTAAGCAACTGAGCCGCTTTTAAGAAAACTTCAGGATCTGGTTTTGCATTACTGACGTCATTTCCGTCAACAATAGCATCGAAGTAAGACAGAATCCCTGTTTTCTCTAAAATTGGCCTTGCATTTTTACTGGCAGAGCCCAATGCGATTCCCTGATTTTTATCTTTCAATAATTGCAGAATTTTAAAAACTCCCGGAAGAATTTCACTTTCATCCATATCAACTAAATACGATAAATAATCCTCATTTTTCTGAATTAACATTTTGTCCTTTTCAGCCTGAGAAACCTGGACATTGCCTAATTCTAAAATGATATCCAAGGACCGAACACGGCTAACACCTTTAAGTAATTCGTTATGTTCGTGTGTAAAATTTATATGTAATGCTTGCGCGATTTTTTGCCAGGCCAAAAAGTGATATTTGGCGGTATCGACAATGACTCCGTCAAGGTCGAAGATGAATGCTTTTTTCATTAAAAAGGAGAATTCTTTAATTTATGATTTTAGAATAGCGTCGTCTACATCTTTTACTTTGTAGACTAAAAGTGCAGCAATTAAGAAACTTATGCCACTTGTGATCAGGGCATAAATTGCATCGCCATCATAAAGATATTTTACAATTGGACCGCCAATTAATGCGTTTACAATTTGTGGAATTACAACAAAGAAGTTGAAAATTCCCATGTAAACCCCCATTTTTTTAGGCGTAATTGAGCCGGCAAGAATCGCATAAGGCATTGCCAGAATGCTTGCCCAGGCTACTCCAATTAAAATCATTGGCAAAACGACCCAGTTTTCATCTGGCATGAAATAAATGGAGATTAAACCAATTCCTCCAATTATTAATGAAAGTGAATGGGTTGCTTTTCGGCCGATTTTTTTAGCAATGTAGGGTAAGAAAAACAAAGCGACTATAGCAGAAACTAAATTGTAAACACCAAATAGAATTCCGACCCAGTCACCAGCATTTTGGTATTGCTGGCTCGAAGTGTCACTAAGCGGTAATTTGTAAATATGGTGTGCAATGGCCGGAGTTGTAAAAACCCACATTCCGAATAAACCAAACCACGAAAAGAATTGCACCCAGCTCAACTGCCGCATGGTGGCAGGCATTTTTGCAAAATCTGTGAGAATATCTGTGATTTTTGATTTTTCTTCAGAATCAGGAATCACCTCATTTTGCGGATCTTCAAATTTGGCCAGTTCTTCAGGTGAGTATTCTTTAGTTGTGAATAAAGTTACCAAAATGGAACCAACTAAAACTGCTGCTCCAATGATAAAGGACAACATCAGGTTTAACGGAACACTACCGGGAACGGTGCTGTTTGGTACATCAAACCATTTTGTTAAAACGTAAGGAAGTGCTGAACCAATCACGGCTCCAAAACCAATTAATGAAGTCTGAATACTAAATCCTGCAGTACGCTGGTCTGTACGCAAATTATCTCCAACAAGTGCACGGAAAGGCTCCATAGCAATGTTAAAAGAGGCGTCCATAATCATTAACATTCCGGCTCCAACCCACAAAGCGGGCAATACTGAAATGAAAATATTGGCCTGTGGCATCAGGATTAATCCAACAGAGGCTAAAATTGCCCCAACTAAAAAGAAAGGTTTTCGTCTGCCAAATCTTCCCCATGTCCTGTCACTGTAATGACCAATGATCGGCTGTACTATCAATCCCATAAGGGGAGCAATAATCCAGAACCATGAAAGCTCATGGACGTCGGCACCAAAGATTTGCAGAATTCTGCTGGCGTTTGCATTCTGAAGTGCAAATCCCATTTGTATCCCCAGGAAACCGAAACTCATATTCCAAATTTCCCAGAAACTTAATTTACGCTTTTCCATTATCGTAATTTGTGAAAATTATACGATAAGCGCTTTGCTTATCAAAACTTACTATTATTTCGAAGTAAAAGTAAAAGCTTTGAACCAGGCTGTAAATATAGAAATATATTTCAGTTTTTTGTTTTATAAAGGCAAATAAGAGCAAACATTTTTTACTACAAGGTTGTAGTAATGAATTAAATAAGAAAAAAGTACCACTAAAATTGAAAATGATAAAGTGTAAGACAAATTCAGATTAAACAGTTGCATCACTATTCTTTACGATTGACAAAATTAGTCGGTAGATTCTCTTTTTATAAGATGCGTTTCGATAACCTCTGTTCTGTAATTTTCATTTTCTTCATCATCTTCATGTTCAGCTTCCAGTCTTTCAATAAGCATTTTAGCGGCTTTATTACCCATTTTTTTTCCGCTTTGACTCACCGTTGTAATACTTGGCGTTGAATATTTAGAAATAATACCGTCAGTAAAAGCAATTACAGCGAGATCTTCCGGAACTTTAAGCCCCATTTTGTTTGCTGTTTTAATAATGGTTACAGCAAAAAGCTCGTTTACGGCAAAAACAGCATCAAACGCCCTGTCATGTAAAAGCTGGCTGATCGTAATTTCGCAGGTATCTACGTCTTCAATTTTTATGATTAAATCTTCGTTAAATGGTAATCCATTATCCAATAATGCTTTTTCGTAACCATCGGTTCTCAGTTTCCCAACGCTTACATAATCAACAGTCGTGACAAGCGCTATTTTTTTTCTTCCGCTGTCAATCAGACTCTGAACCGCTTCGTATGCAGCAGCCTTATCATCAATAATTACTTTATCGCATAATATATCATTGGTGACACGATCAAACATTACAACCGGCATTCCCTGATTGATTACTTCGGTAATATGATGAAAATCGCCTTTAAATTGTGTTTCTTTCGAAAGTGACATGATAAAACCGTCAATACTTCCGTTGGCCAGCATTTCCATATTTAATACTTCTTTATCAAAAGAATCATCGGATAAACAGATTACAACACTGTAGCCGTTTTCATTAGCAACCTGCTCAATGCCGTCAATTACAGTAGAGAAAAAATAATGTACAATTTCCGGAATGATAATGCCAATACTTTTGGTTTTCCGGTTTTTTAAACTAAGGGCAATGTTGTTGGGTTTGTAATTGTAAAATTTTGCAAAAGCCTGAACTTTTAACCGGGTTTCTTCACCAATTTCAGGACTGTTCCGCAATGATTTTGAAACAGTTGAAATAGATACATCGAGCTCTTTTGCTATCTGTTTTAGGGTCACTTTTCGCTTCATGATGCTAATTTGAAAAAAATGTTATTGACAATAAAGGTATATTTAATTTCCACAAATCATAATTTTATTCCTAAAAAAACGCAATAACATATAAAGTTTTCAACACTACCACGTTTGCGTAAGCCAATAAAAAAGGACTGGCGTTGAGCATGTTAATTAATTCCTAATTTTGAAATTCGAAGTAAAATTAAAAGCTTAACTAACAATCACTAACTCAAACTAATTTAAACAAAAAGTATGAAAACAATTTCGAAAAAGTTGTTATTTTTATTCCTGCTGCTACCGTTTACTATGCTCGCTCAAAGCACTTTAAAAGGTACAGTTGTCGACAAAGCGACAGGACAGCCAATCCCGGGAGTAAATGTAAATGTACAGGGTGCTCCGGGAGGCACATCGACCGGATTTGACGGTAATTTTGAATTATCTAATGTAAGGAACGGAAACAAAATCACGATTTCTTTTATTGGATACAAAACACAAACTGTTGACTATAACGGACAAAAAACTCTAAATATTTCATTAGAAGAAGATACCAATCAGCTTAAAGAGGTAGTTGTACAGGTAGGTTACGGTACTGTTAAGAAAAAAGATGCAACGGGTGCAGTTTCGGTATTATCTGCTGCCCAGCTTAACAAAGGACCGGTTGGATCTGCAGATCAGCTTTTAGTTGGTAGAGCTGCGGGTGTCAGAATCACTTCTGATGGCGGTGCACCAGATTCTAATCCAAACATTAGAATTAGAGGAGGAAGTTCTTTATCAGGAAACAACAGTCCGCTTATAATTATTGATGGTGTGCCAATTGACAATACCAATCCTGCCGGAATCTCTAATCCACTAACCTTAATTAATCCGAATGACGTAGATACATTTGCAATTTTAAAAGACGCTTCTGCAACCGCTATTTACGGATCGAGAGCATCAAATGGTGTTATCATTATTACTACTAAAAAAGGTGTATCGGGTGCTCCTAAATTCAATTTTTCATCTAATGTAACCATTGGAAAAGTAAACAATCCTGTTGATATGCTAAGCGGAACTGAATTTACTTCTTTCATACAAAAATACCATCCTTCTTATACAAATCTACTGGGGATTCCTGATGGCTCAGGGGCAACTGATATTGCAGGTACTGCACAAATAGAAGGAAGGATATTGTATGATACCAATTGGCAGGATTTGATTTACAGACAATCTATTTCTACTGACAATAATTTCAGTGCCAGAGCGAATTTGTTTGGAAAAATTCCGTTCAGAGCTTCTGTTGGGTATGCAAAAAATGAAGGCGTTGTAAAAACGAATGATTTGGACAGATACTCTGCTTCTATTAAGCTTTCGCCGTCCCTTTTGGATAATCACTTGAAAATTGATATAAATGCTAAAGGAATTTCAGTTAAGAAAAATGCTATTGATGGAGATGCTGTTATTGGTAACGCTTTGGGTATGGATCCAACAAAACCGGCTTATGACAATAGCGCCAATAATAGATTCGGAGGATATTATCAATTACTAAATACCAATAATTCTTTAAGCGGACAGCAAAATCCTCTAGCTATTCTAAACCAGAGATCACGTCCTGAGGAAGTTCAGAAATTATTAGGAAACATCGAATTAGATTATAAAATGCCATTTTTGGAAGCTTTAAGAGCTGTAGCAAATGTAGGTATCGAAGCATCTAAAACTAAAATTGAGGAAACATATACAGATAATTCTATTCAGACTTATCAACTGGATAATTCAGCAGCAACAACGCCTCCAACGTATGTTTTTAATCCGGGCCTGAATTATTTAGAAAATCAAACCGTAACCAATAAAACATTGGACGCTTATTTTGCTTACACTAAAAATTTAGACGGATTTGTCTCAAGATTAGATGCTCAGGCAGGGTATTCGTATCAGAACTTTGTAACGGATGGTAATAAAGAAATTTACAGATACAGTACGGTTAATGGTTTAAGAGAGTTAACTCCAAACCCGTCCAACCCAAACAATAGATATTACAATGAAAGAAACTTACAGTCTTTTTTCGGAAGAGCTAATTTTGATTTAGTGAATAAGTATTTATTTACTTTGACCTTAAGAGCTGACGGTTCCTCTTTATTTAAAGAAGACAGCAGATGGGGTTATTTTCCCGCAGCAGGTTTTGCCTGGAGAATCAAGGATGAAACTTTCTTAAAAGATTCTGGAACTTTCAAAGAATTAAAATTAAGATTAGGATATGGTATAACTGGTCAGCAGGATATTACAGGTGTTGCAGGCTCTTATCCTTATAGTCCGTTATTTGGTTCTACGAGTGCTTCAAGTACATATATTCCGGGGGTAAACGGATATTTTGCAAAACCTTATAACGAAGATTTGACCTGGGAAAAAACAACAACTTATAATATAGGAGTTGATTTTGAATTATTTGAAAATAGTATCGTTACGGGTAGCATTGATGCGTATCAAAAATACACAAATGACTTGCTTTCAGTGGTTTCAGCTCCTCCGGGACAGGCATTAACAAATGAATTTGTTTCGAATGTTGGTAAGATGGAAAATAAGGGTGTCGAAGGAAACCTGAACGTTAAAGTAATAAGCAGCAACGATTTCAATTTAGCTGTAAATGGAAACATTGCTTATAACATAGGCGAAATTACGGACTTGAACAATAGAATTACCAATGTTGATAATGCATCTACGATTCCTGTTGGAACAGGTCAAAAGATCGCTTACAACACTGTTGGCGAACAACCTTATTCTGCATGGGTTTTTGAACAAATTTATGATTCGAACAACAAACCAATTCAAAATGCTTTTGTAGATAAAAACGGAGACGGGACTATTGATGATAATGACAGAAGCTATATCGCTTTAAGACCAAACTGGACTTATGGTTTTGGTTTAACAGCTAATTATAAAAAATTCGACCTGACCACTACTTTCAATGGTCAGATAGGCGGAAAAGTATATAATGCACGAAAACTTCAATCCGGTTATTTAGATAAAGCAATTCCTGTTAACTCTACGAATTTATCTAACGTTTTAGACACTGATTATGCTTTTCAGAATATTAACGGGAACATTCCTTTTTCTAATTATTATTTAGAAGATGCAAGTTTTTTACGTTGTCAGAATATTACTCTCGGGTATAATTTTGATACTATATTTAAAGGCACGGTTTTAAGATTATATGCTTCTGCCAATAACTTATTTATCGTAACAGATTACACTGGTGTAGATCCGGAAAACTTTAATGGAATTGATAATAATTTCTATCCACGATCCAGAACTTTCAGTTTAGGTCTGAATTTAGATTTTTAATAAAAAAACATATACAAATGAATCAATTTAAATTTAAAATAATAGGAGCTGCTTTTGTACTTTTTTTATTCGCTTCCTGTGTGGATGACCTGAATACAGAGCCAAAAGTAGAGTTGACTTTGGATAAGCTTTTAGAGCAGGATCCAAATGCAGTAGACGGTTTGGTTTCTAAAATTTACGGAACTTTCGCTCTTTCAGGACCAGATGGTCCAACATCTACAGATGTAGTTACAAAAGATGCCGGTGAAGCTGCATTTTTAAGAAGTATCATCAATTTGCAGGAGTTCTCTGCCGATGGTATGAAAAACCGTTGGGGTGATGATGGTCTGGATCAGTTGACAACTACAAGTAACTGGAACCCAAACAATAAATTTTTCCGATACTTGTATGACAGGGCTTACTATACAATTCCACAGGCCAGTAATCTGATTAAAATTCTGAAATCAACTTCTGTTGCAATTCCTGAAAAAGAAAACCATATAGCAGAACTTCGTTTTTTAAGAGCATTAGCCTACTATTATGTGATTGATTGTTTTGGTAAAGGAGTTATCACTACTGAAGATGATATTAACACCTCGACACCTAAAAAAGAATCAACAAGAAAAGAACTTTTTGATTTTGTTGAGTCTGAATTGAAGGATATCGAAGGCACCATTACAGCAACCAAATCGTACGGTAAAGCCGATAAACATGTGGTAAGAATGTTGTTGGCAAAATTATATTTAAATGCAGAAGTGTATTCAGGAACTCCAAGATATGATGACGCTTTAACATATACTAAAAAGGTAATTGACGAAGGTGGTTATACAATTGCCCCAAAATTTGTGAGTATTTTTTCTGGTGATAATAATACTTCTCCTGAAATTATCTACACCTTAATTGCGGATGCCGTTGTAAGTCAGGGTTACGGTAATACAACTTATATCGTAAATGGAAATTTAAGCACCGAAACTATGAATCCAAATGATTTTGGATCGACTGATAACTGGGGTGGACACAGGGCAACAAAAGCCTGGTACGGATTGTTTAATAACGGTGACTTAGCCAATTCTCCAGATGACAGGGCAAAACTGTTCTGGACAACCGGACATTCTTATGAAATGAATGACTATAAATTATGGACAGACGGTTATCCTAGTGTAAAATTCAGAAACAAAAACTTTGTTGGTACTTCTAATGCAACCAGTTTTTCTAATACCGATTTCCCTTTGTTCAGGCTGGCAGATGCCTATCTGATGTACGCGGAGTGTGTCGTTAGGGGAGCTTCTGGCGGTACCGCTCAACAAGCTTTGGATTATGTCAATGCGGTGAGAAACAGGTCAAACGCCGGAGCGATTACAGCAGGACAACTTACATTGAATTTTATCTTGGATGAAAGAGCCAGAGAACTGAATCTGGAGGGTCACAGAAGACAAGATTTGATCCGTTTTGGAAAATTTACCGGAGGATCTTATTTATGGCCGTGGAAAGGTGGGGTGAAAAATGGAACTTCGATTCCTGATACGTACAATTTATATCCTATTCCAACAAGTGCTTTACAGTCAAATTCAAATTTAACCCAAAATCCGGGTTATCCTCAATCTTAAATACGAAAAACATGAAAAATATAGTAAAAATAAGCATATTTTCGATGTTGTTTGCTACAATATTGTCCTGTAATCCGGATGACCATATAATGGTAACGCCATCAGAGGCACCTAAATTACTGACACCTGCGGCAGGGTTTAGTATTGTATTGTCGAAAGAAACTGAAAATAATGTTGCAGCAGAAGTAAAATGGGATGCTGCAAAATACACAGGTTCACAAACTGTGGTAAATTATACCATCGAGATTGCAAAAGCTGGGACTAATTTTGCTAATCCTATCACTGTAGCAACTACAACAGAGTTTTCCAAAAGTTTAAAAGTGTCAGAATTAAATCCGGCACTTGTAAATGGAGGTTTTGTTGAAAAACAAGTGAACGACGTAGAGATTCGCATAAAATCTGTGGTAGGAACATCAGGAATACCACAATATTCGAATGTCAATACATTCAAAGCAACTCCGTATCGGGTGCCATTGGCTTCCTCTCATTGGTTAGTTGGTGCAGCAACACCAGGCGGATGGTCATGGGAAGGAGATTCAGAAACTGAATTCCCATTAGTTACTGGAAAAACAAATGTTTATCAGGTAACAGTTGTCCTTAAAAACGGAGAAGCTTTTAGGGAGTTTTTAGGTAACAACTTTACAAATGACGGCAATTGGGATTCCAGCCGTAACTACACTTACTACACTGGTTTGGGTTTTACTATTGATTCAGAATTAGTAAATGCGGGTGATGGAGATGCCAATTTTAAATATACCGGGCCAACAGGACCAAGGGTTTTAACAATTGACAACGCTGCAAAAAAAATAACATTAGACTAATTTTTTAGTCTCAATATTCAAAAGGCTATCTGTAATGGTAGCCTTTTTTTATCGTACTAACCAAAACCAGCCACTCTTATGAAAAAAATCATACTTTTATTAATTCTTTTACTGACAATAAGTGTCTTTTCACAGCAACAAAACGTAACCTATTCCATAAGTCCTGCTACTTTTGAAGAGACCAATTCTATTACCATTACCATAAACGGAAGCAACATCAATGAGACCACATGGGGCATTGCCGGGACTCACGAATTGTATATGTGGGCATGGGCTTTTGATATCAATGACACTACTTCAAAGGGAACGCCAAATAACGGTTCATGGGCTGCTTCAAGCGCAGCGAGTATGTTTACGTATAATGCCGGAACAGATACTTATACCAAGACCATTACACCTGCTACTTATTACAATGCTACCGGAATTGGGAGAATCGGTTTTTTGATTAAAGCCAAAGACGGAACCGGAGACAAAAAATCGCAGGACATCTTAGCTGAAGTAGGCACTTTTCAGGTTACCCTTACTGCACCTTCAGAAAACAGCTCAGCCATTTTAACATCAGGGGCTACTTTTAATATTATGGCTGCAAACACCAATGGTGTTGCAAGTTATGTGTTAAAATCAAACGGAAATATTCTCAATACAAACCCAAGTACAGCAAGTTATTCCTTTAGCCATACTAATATTACTACGAATCAAAGTTATGAATTACTGGTAACGCAGGGAGCAACAACCATTTCAAAGAAGTTCTCGGTTATTGTAAACCCTAATACTGTTTCGGAAGCAATGCCTGCCGGTGTAGTTGATGGAATCAATTATAACACAACCGATGTTACCAAGGCAACTTTAGTTCTCGACGCACCTTTAAAAGATTTTGTTTACGTGGCCGGAAGTTTTAATAACTGGCAGCCTTCATCGGCGTATGCCATGAAAAAAGATCCGGTTTCAGGAAAATTCTGGCTGGAGTTATCTGGTTTGGTTTCAGGCGTAAGCAATTCTTATCAATATTGGGTAGGAGATGCTACACCATTGGCCAATTCGCCTGCATTGGTAAAAACGGCCGATCCCTATTCGACTTTGGTTTTATCCCCTTATGATGATGCTTCGATTCCTTCTGTAAATTATCCTAATATGCCTGCTTATCCATCAGGGCAGCAATTCGAAGTAACAGTTTTAAAAACCGGACAAACGACGTACAACTGGCAGGTAACCAATTTTACAAAACCTGAAAAAGATAAATTAGTCGTTTATGAAGTTTTGGTGCGCGATTTTGATGCTAACAGAAACTATCAAAGTCTGATTGACCGAATTGATTATTTTAAAAATTTGAAAATTAATGCAATTCAGTTAATGCCGGTAATGGAATTTGAAGGCAATGAAAGCTGGGGTTACAACACTTCTTTTCACATGGCGCTGGATAAGTTTTACGGGACTTCAGACAAATTAAAAGAACTAATCGATTTATGCCACCAAAATGGGATCGCGGTGATTCTGGATGTGGCTTTAAATCATGCTTTCGGAAGAAATCCGATGGTCAGAATGTGGATGAACGATCCTGACGGAGACGGTTTCGGCTCTCCAACTACTGAAAACCCTTATTTTAATACAGTTGTCAGACACAGTTATAGTGTTGGTGAAGATTTTAACCATCAGTCGGTTAGGACTCAGAATTATGTAAAACGTGTCATCAAACAATGGGTCGAAGAATACAAAATTGACGGCTTGCGTTGGGATTTGACCAAAGGGTTTACTCAAAATTGTACGGCTTCAGATGAAACGTGTACGAATGCTTATCAACAAGACAGAGTTGATGTTTTGAAATCATATGCTGATTATTCCTGGAACCTTGATCCTACACATTATACTATTTTCGAACACTTAGGAACCGATTTGGAAGAACAGCAATGGGCAAATTACAAAATTGCAGAATCACCAAGTAAAGGAATCATGATGTGGGGAAATATGAATAGTGCTTATAACGAACTGTCTATGGGTTACACAGGCAATATTTCAAGAATGACAAGTTCCAGCCGCGGTTTTACTTCGAATCGTTTAATGGGTTACGCAGAAAGCCATGACGAAGAGCGACTGATGTATAAAAACATTCAATACGGAAATTCATCAAATCCAGCGCATAATGTCAAAACATTAGCTACAGCTTTGTCAAGAATGTCGGCTATTGGAGCGGTTTCATTATTGGTTCCGGGACCAAAAATGATCTGGCATTTTGGAGATTTAGGCTGGGATTCATCTATTTTTACTTGTAACAATGGAACTGTGAATGATGCTTCGGTAACGATTTCAGGAGACTGTAAATTAGACACAAAACCACAGCCACAATGGACTGGAAACTGGCTTGGTAATGCCGGGCGAAGCAAAATTTATAACGATTGGTCAAAAATAATCACCATGAAAATTGCGGAGCCTGTATTTTCCGGAACAACAACCATGGCAAATACCAGTTCATTGTATCCGAACATTAAAATTACAAACTCAGCTCTATCTTCAGGACAACTTAAAGATGTGTTGATTTTTGCCAACTTTAATGTTACCACTCAAAACGTTGCTACAGGTTTCTCCTATCCGGGAACATGGTATAATTTGATGGACAATACTACAATAAATGTTACCGACGTGAATGCTGTAATGAGTATTCCACCAGGAGAATTCAGAATTTACGGGAACAAACAAGCGAGTCTGGCTATTGAAGATTTCGAAAAAGGAAACGCATTGAGTTTGTATCCAAATCCTGTTTCGAATTACTTCACATTGAATTTTACTGCTGTAAAAGTTGAAATTTATGCCATTACTGGTCAATTGGTAAAAAGCTTTACACACAATAAAAATGCAGATTTTCAATTTGGGGTAAGCGATTTAAAACCGGGCTTATATATTGTAAAAGCACTTAATGAGAATAATGAAGCAGAAGTAATAAAGTTTATTAAAGAATAAATTTTTGGTTGGTTTGGTAATGCGAAAAGGCTGTCCGTGTATCGGCAGCCTTTTGTTTTTTATATGATAGAAATTAATTCTCTTTGTCGTATTCTCCAGTTAAAGAGAAGTAGCCAAAAACCCCAAGTCCCAAAACGATCAATGGAGTCAGAATAAACAGAATGATAATTCCAAATACCAAATCCTCTTGTTGATCCGATAAAAATTTTGGAAGACCAAATTCAAAAACACAAAAATAGGCAGCAGCAATTGCTAATATGATCCACAGAATTCCTAAAGCTCTTTTTATAAAATTCATTTTCATTAGATTAAAGGTGAGCGTTTTTATTTTTATTATCGATGTAAATCATTCCAATTACAAAACAAACAGAGGCAATTACTATAGGATACCAAAGTCCGTCCAGATAGAAGTCCTGTTTTCCTGCTGCTTTTGAATGAGTCACAAAATAAGTCGAAATCGCAGGAAGCAAACCTCCGAAAATTCCGTTTCCAACATGATAAGGCAGCGACATGGAAGTATATCGAATTTTAACCGGAAACATTTCGACCAAAAAGGCTGCAATTGGCCCATAGACCATGGTAACAAATATAACCTGTATAAACACTAAGAAAATCAAATTCCACTCATCACTCGAATTGATCATCACAGATGTACTAAACTGAGTATCTTTTTTAGTCGCAAACACGGTTTTCTTTTCTATTGAAACAGTTCCATCAGTAAACTCTTTATGAGTCGTGTAAACAGAATCTTTTGCAGCCGTTAGTTCAACAGTAGTTTTCGTTTTTTCTGTAATTTCGGTTTTAAGAGCTGTATCTGTTGTGGTGTACATTGCCTTATAAATTGGTCTGTACAGCAAAATAGCAAGCAGCATTCCGCCCATCATAATATATTTTCTCCCCACTTTATCACTCAGCCATCCAAATACAATAAAAAATGGCGTTCCCAGTAAAAGTGCAATTCCCAATAAAGTATCAACCTGTGAAGAATCTATGTTCATGACCGTTTTCATGAAACTCATGGCGTAAAATTGTCCGGTATACCAGACAACGCCCTGTCCCATTGTGGCACCAAATAAAGCAAGCAATACAAACTTTAAATTGTAGCGGTTTCCAAAACTTTCTTTTAGCGGACTGGCGCTTGTAGTTCCTTCTTTTTTTGCTTTCGCGAATTCAGGAGACTCGTCCATATTTTTTCGGATGAGGTAAGAAACGCCAACCATGACAATCGAAACCCAAAACGGAACGCGCCATCCCCAAATATCAAAATCTTCAGCTGAAAGGACGGTTTTTGTCGCCAGAATTACCATCAGTGAAATAAATAATCCCACTGTTGCGGTGGTCTGGATCCAAGAAGTCCAATAACCGCGCTGGCCCTTAGGAGCATGTTCTGCAACATAGGTTGCTGCTCCGCCATATTCTCCGCCTAAAGCAAGTCCTTGGAGTAAACGTAAAATCAAAACTAATAAAGGTGCTAAAAAACCAATTGTTTCATAACTCGGAATACAGCCTATTAAAAAAGTTGAACCACCCATTAATAACAGGGTAGCCATAAAAGTATATTTACGGCCAATAATATCTCCAAGTCTCCCAAAAAATAAAGCTCCAAAAGGACGAACCACAAATCCTGCAGCAAAAGTCGCTAATGTTGACAGAAATGCTGCGGTAGGATTGTCACTGGGAAAAAATTTAGTTGAAATTACAACGGCTAAACTTCCAAAAATATAAAAATCATACCATTCAATCATAGTTCCCATAGAAGAGGCCGAAATCACTTTCCAAATGCCTTTTGTAGATGTATTACTCATAAAATGCAAATAATGTAATTGATAATAAATAAATAATTAAAATATTTTTTTACGAATATAAAAGATATTTATTTATTCGACTGATACTTTTTTAACAAAAGCAGATTAATTGTTTATTTTACATTTTTAAACAATGAGAAAGTTGTGGTAAATGAAAAGAAAATGTTGACCGTAAATGAGGCAAAGAACATAAAGGTTCATAAAAGTTGTAATGAGCATTATAAACCTTTGATGCACTGTGCGGTTTTAGAATTAATCAGAGGGCTAGAAATATGGAATATTTTCTTAGCTCTATGTTTAATCACCTTATTTTAGGAGATATTTTTTAAAAACCTTAAAAGTCCTATCTCTTTTTTAATCATTTTAATCAAAAGCAATCCGAAAAACAGTAAAAAACCAAACCCACTCACTAGTATATAAAGATAAAACCCAGCGGAAAAACTTTCTTTAAAAACAGGCAAGAGGAGCGCAAAACCTGCAATGTATATCAGATAAACTACCGGTGTAAAAACATAATGAATTCTTTTTCTCCATTCATAAAACTGTTCTGCCAGCTTACTATATTCAATCAAAGAAACATCTGATTTCAGGTTCTTTAATTTTTCCATACTAACCCACTCTAAAATTATACGGAATATAAGCATCGTAATCATAATGCTTAATCCTAAACTAAATAACGTTTGTTTATAAGCACTTGCCCAAACATAATAAAAGATTAATATCATTGAGGTAACGCTTAAAATTACTCTGGTCCAAAAATGATTGCGTTTAATTTTTTTGGTATATTCCTCTGCTTTTTTAACAATATCAGCGACTGCTGGTTTTGAATCTGGACCGGTTTGCTGGTTCCAAATAGTCTGTAAGTCTTCAAATGTTTTCATTTTGTACGCATTGAGTTAAACTTTTTTTAATTCGATGAATTCTAACGCGAAGTGCTTCCTCGGTTATACCAATTACCTCTGCTATTTCAGAATATTCTACGCTGTCTAAAGTCATTAGAATTATCATTTTATTTGTTTCTTCAAGTTTTTGTATGCACTGATACATTTGTTGAAGTTGTTCTTCTTTTTCATTCGAATACGATTCTGAAACAACCTGAGGCTGAATGTGAGTCCTGATTTCTTTTTTCGAAGATGATTTCCGCAAGTAAAGGAGACAGGTATTTACAGTGATTCTGTAAATCCAAGTACTAACGCTTGATTCATTACGGAAAGTGTCTAACTTCTCCCATATCTTAATGAAGATTTCCTGAGTCGCATCCGAAGCCAGTTCTGCATCTCCACAAAAATAACCTTTGCACAAACGAAACACCTTCGGATAATGGCTGTTGTATATCTTGTTAAATTGTTCTTTGGTGCTCACCTTATTTTATTTCTGATTTTATTTTTTCCATAAACCACTCCGGCTGATCATACATTACAAAATGAGCCGCTTTTTCTGCGTAATAAATTTTAGCGGAAGGTAAATTTTCGTATTGACTCTTATAGGTATTTTGTACGGTATTAATATCTGGATTTGTCGCTGCGAGAATCACTACCGGAATTTTAATTTTAGCAATTTCTTTTCGTAAATCTAAATTAAGCATGTCAATATAACCATAAACATAGGTTTTTCTATCCGCAGTTTTCATCCATTCTGCAATTATTTTTTGCTTTTCTTTATTAAAACACATGTAAGAAACCGACTGGGTATTCATAGCATTGAATGCGTTTGCATCCATAGCAAGCATCATCTTGCTCTGCGGGTTGTCATAAGGAATAATATCTCCTTTGTAATTAGGAATCATTAAAACTGCATTTGCAGGTAATGCATCCACAATAATTGCTTTTTTGAACAAATCAGTTTCTGCAGATGCCAACCATAAACTCAAAGTTCCTCCCAAACTATGACCAATTAATGTGGCTTTCTTTAATTTTTTAGTTTTTACATAAGTAATAACCTGATCCTTTATAGTCGACAACCAAGGGCCTTCAATTGGAGGAACATTTCCAAATCCTGCAAAAGTAAAAACGTGGCATTCGTAGTTTTTAGACAATTCGGCTATCGTTTCATTCCATACTTCTCCTGTACAGCTAAAGCCAGGGAATAATAAAACAGGATCACCTTTTCCTTTCACCTGTACCTCAAAGGCAGTTTGAGAAAAAACAGGTCTTGAAACGATAAGCATAAATACGATAATTAAGATTGATTTTGTTTTCATAATGTTTGTTTTTTTAAAATTTACCTTTTGATGCAGCACTATATTATTTGTTACATCAAAAAATCTACTTTTTTAAAAAAAAACTTTCAAGGCCTGATTTTACTGGCTATACGAATAATAAAAAATTATTCAGATCATAATTTTTGCCTCATTTCTTAACAAACTTTACGACTTATAATTGGTTTTTCTCATTTTAAATCCAAATAAGGATCTAAAGATTCAGCTAATCTGTTCATTCAATAAAAACTGTTTTGAAGATTGTTAATTTCAGCTTGCAAGATTTCGAATTCTCTCAATACACTTAAAGTGAATATCATAATCGTATTTGGTTTGCCTATTCGCTAATTACATATTTCAATTTTGGAGATTTGCAAATGCAAAGGAAAACAAGATTGTTTTTAACGAAAGACAATATGAAATCTTTCTTGATAAAATTGTTTCTCATATGGGAGAATATCTGAGCGTACAATTGATATAAACAACTTTATAAAAGTTTTGAATTAAAAGATCTTTATCTTTTATACCTATCAAAAGGTCAGACATTATTTTTTTCAAAACGAATTTTTGAAACTCCGGAAGATGAAAAATTGGTTTAGAAATGAAGTCTTTTTGAAGATCAAGAAACAGATAAAATTTTGTAGAAGTCTTTTTCTTTCAATCATAAAAAATTCTCCAGCTATTGATTGAGTTAAATTATTCTTTAAAATGAAGAAATTCATCTAGTTTATTATTTCGAGGAACGAGAAATTACACTCCTCGTGAATCTACAAAGAATAATTGCCAATCTTTCTCTAGTTTCTGGTGCGATTTCTCGTTGCTCGAAAATGACAAGTTTGTAATTAAAGAATTGAGAAAAAAAACTTTGGCAAGTTTTAAACTTTGCCAAAGGTTTTCCTGAATAGTTTTGGAATTTTAATAATTGGAATTCAATAACTCCAAAACCTTATCCACATTAATTTCACTATAATCATTAATATAAAAATCACATGGTGGCAATTGTTCTTTAGTATGGGTACTCAATACGCCAACTACTTTCATTCCTGCATTGATTGCAGCTGAAGCTCCCGAAAAAGAATCCTCAAAAACGACACAATCAGCCGGAGAAACGTCTACAAGCGCTGCTGACTTTAAATATACTTCCGGATCAGGTTTATGATGTTTTACATCTTCGCTGGACAACATCGAGTCCATTTTGTCTTTTATCTGTAAAGCGGTTATGATTAAATCAAGGTTAGCACGAGGTGCAGAGGTTGCCACAGCTGTTTTGAATCCGTGAGATTTTAGTTCTTTTAAAAACTTCAGGTAATGCGGAATCGTTTCTACTTTGTCTTTATATATTTCACGGAACATAGCTTCTTTTTCGAATTCAAGTTTAGCTAATTCTTCTCCCGCAACGGAACGTTTGAAGAAATGTGTCATGATGTATCCGTTATGTTTTCCGTACATATGCTCTTCAAATTCTTCCTGTGTGTATGGGATTTGGTATTTATCGAAAAAGGCTTCGAAAGCTACTACATGATGTGGATTGGTGTGGCATATCACGCCATCCATATCAAAAATTACACATTGCTGGCTCATAATTGTTTGTTTTGTTTAACGTGTGCAAGATAAGTTTTTATACAGAGATACGTGGAAGTTTTCACGGAGATACACTATAGTTTTTATTAATCTCTCAAAGTTTGTTTCACGCAGATTAAAAAAAAGATTAAGCAGATGGTGGCAAATTGTTGGTGTTCTAAAATATTAAAATTAAATCTGTGTGAAAAATTTAAGATCACTTGCGTTTTTGCTCTCAAATTTATTAAGATTGTGGGATTAATTTTAGAAAGTGATTTTTAATTTAGAAAATAGCATCGAACTAAAAATAAAAAAGCCTTTCCGTTAAGAAAGGCTTCTCCAATATTGCGGTCTGGACGGGACTCGAACCCGCGACCCCATGCGTGACAGGCATGTATTCTAACCAACTGAACTACCAAACCTACTTGCTTTATTGTGCTGCAAAAATACAATAGAACTTTGATTTTACAAGGTTTTTTGTGTTTTTTAAACAAATAAAAAGCGTTAAAATTTTAACCGGTTGATTTCTATTGTAGTAGAAAGATAAGAAAGAAGGTTTTGATCCTAAAAACAGTACAAATATGATAGGTAAGCTGCTTTTTTCGTATAGATCCGTTTTTGTATTGATCCCGTATTGATCCTATTTTACAAAAGGTAACACGAAAATTATAAAAACAAAAAACCCGAATATTGCTATTCGGGTTTTGTGGTACCTCCAGGGATCGAACCAGGGACACATGGATTTTCAGTCCATTGCTCTACCATCTGAGCTAAGGTACCTTGCTTATAATTCACTTTCTTTCTGTTTCCGTCTGTTTCTGTGAACGTGTTTGCGGGTGCAAATATAGAATCATTTTTCGTTTATCCAAAACATTTTTTTAAAAAAAATCAATTCGTACCTTAGCAGTGGTAAATAAATAAATATGGTTTTAACAGTTGATGTTGGGAATACCCGAATTAAAGCTGCTGTCTTTGAGGGAAGTACTGTTCTTGAGAATTTTGTTTTTGAGAAAAATGAGCTTGAAAAAAAAATTGAAAAAATTTTAAATAAATTTCCAAACTGCTCTGATTTAGTGGTGGCATCAGTCGGAAATATCGAAAAACAGTCTTTTCTGGCTTTCGAAAAACAGCTTGACATTCATTTTTTGACGCAGGAAGATCGCTTTCCTTTCCTAAATAAATATGCAACACCAAAAACCTTAGGGATAGACAGGATGGTTTTAGCCGCCGGTGCAACTTTACAGTTCCCAAAACAAAACAGATTGGTTATTGATGCCGGCACTTGTATTACCTATGATTTTATCGACGAATCGGATCATTATTGGGGCGGTGCCATTTCGCCCGGCTTACGATTGCGTTATGAAGCATTACATAATTACACTGCCAGACTGCCTTTGCTGTCTTTACAAGTTCCGGAATCCTATATAGGTAATACTACTGCACAGGCGATACATTCAGGTGTTGTAAATGGTTTCGTCTATGAGATTGACGGTTTTATCGATGAATATCGTACAAATTTTTCAAATTTTATAATAATTTTAACGGGAGGCGATACAGATTTTTTGGCTAAACGATTAAAAAATACCATATTTGCCAATTCAAATTTCTTGCTTGAGAGTTTGAACCAAACATTTCAATATAAAATCAACAATGATTAAAAAAATTATACTAAGCGCTTGTTTGCTTATCTCGTTCGTTTCATTCGCTCAGCAAGGTACTGCCTCACCATATTCTTTTTACGGAATTGGTGATGTGAAATTTAAGGGAACCATAGAAAACAGGTCGATGGCAGGTGTTTCAGTAGAGCAGGACAGTATACATCTGAATGTGGAAAACCCTGCAAGTTACGCCAGTCTTATACAAACAACTTTTACTGTTGGTGGGACTTACGGGAGTTCGAAATTAAAATCTGAAAATGCGCAGGCCAGTACTACAAGATCGACTTTTGATTATTTACTTTTAGGGATACCAATGGGAAAATTTGGCGTTGGATTTGGATTGATCCCGGTTTCATCAGTTGGATATAAAATCAGGAATGATCAGTCTGATGACATCAATGGAAAAAGCAGTCAATATGAAGGAAAAGGTGGTGTGAACAAAGTTTTTTTAGCATTAGCCTACAAAATAAAGCCAAATTGGAGTATAGGTGCTGATATGCAATATAATTTTGGAAAGATTGAAACAACTGGTATTAAAGCTATTACAGGGGTTGAAAGTGGTACAAGAGAAATTAATACTTCAACATTATCCGGGACTAATTTCAATATTGGTACAATGTATCAGACTAAGATTTATAAAAAAACGGAGTTGTTTACGAGTTTAGCCTATACATTTGGAGGTAATTTGAATTCAGAAACTGAAAGAACGATTCAGGTAGATGGAGATGCTGCAATAGTGACAGATACGCCTGATAGTGTTTTAAAAATGTCGAATAAAGTAACTATAGGTGCAGGTATTGGAGAAGCAAGAAAATGGCTGGTAGGGAGTTCATTAGCTTTTCAGGGTGCTGGAGATTTTAAGAATTCTTATAATAGCACTGACAATGTACGTTATGAAAAATATGCTAAATATGCTATCGGGGGGTATTATCTTCCAAATTATACCTCATTCACAAGTTATTTTAGCAGGATAACGTACAGGGCAGGTTTTAAATATGAAAAAATTGGTCTTGTAGTTAATAATGAATCCATAAAAGATGTTGGTGTTTCAGTAGGAGCGGGCTTTCCTATTACAGGAAGTTTTTCCAGTGTCAATTTTGGAATTGAATATGGTAAAAAAGGAACAGTTTCTGCAAATTTAGTTCAGGAAAATTATATAAATTTTAGCCTTAGTTTCTCTTTCAATGACAAATGGTTTGTGAAAAATAAATTCAACTAATGTGTAAACTTATGTTTTCATAAGCTCAATACAATTTACTACATTTGGCGAATGAATTTACCAAAAAGATATACTATTATAACCGTTGTCACAGTTTTTACTGTGACACTGTTTTTTGGGTGTGAAAGTAATTTTAAAGAAGTCCAGAAAATTAATTATTCAGAATTTTTTCCGGCTACAGATGCTGATACAATCAATATAAAATATACAGATTCTGGGCGAATCACAGGCGTTCTCAAAAGCCCCAAAATGCTGGATTATGCAAGCGTTGATTTTCCTTTTACAGAATTTCCTAAAGGAATTGATGTTACATTATATGATAAAAAGCAAAAGCGTACTTTTATTTTAGCTAATTATGCTGTTTCATATAAAGAAACAGGAATAATTGATTTACAGGGAAAAGTAAAAATTACTTCTGAAGCCGGACAGGTACTTGAAACAGAGCAATTGTATTTCGATCAGAAAAATGAATGGTTTTATACGGAAAGAAAATTTAAACTGACAGATGCAAAAGGAGTCTCGTATGGTCAGGGAATCGATTTTAGCAAGGATTTTAAAGTGATAAATTCACAAAGAGTAAGCGGGGAAATTGAAGCCGACGAAGATTAAAATATAGATTATGAATTATTTAAAATATACACAATACGTTTACTTGTTAATTGCAGTTGCTTTTATTTATGATGGCATTACTAAGCTTAGTGAGCCTGAGGGGACTTACTGGCTAAGTTTCTTAATTGCTGGCGTGAGCGTGTTTATGTTTTTCTTCAGAAGAAAATTTTCTAAGAAATTCGATGATCATTATAAAAAAAAGTAGAAAATGGAAATTAGTATTATAATACTATGTTTAATACTATCAGCCTTTTTTTCGGGAATGGAAATAGCTTTTGTTTCCTCTAATAAGATTTATCTTGAGATAGAAAAAAAACAGGATAATTTTATTTCCCGAATATTAACAAAACTTACCGAAAAACCATCTAAGTTTATTGCAGCAATGCTTATTGGTAATAATGTAGCGTTGGTTGTTTATGGTTTTTTTACCGCAGATTTGATTCTGAAATGCATCATAAATTTAGGATATCAGTTTTCTGGTTACACAAATTTATTTCTTCTCACTTTAATAGCTACGTTTATTATTCTAATTACTGCGGAGTTTTTCCCAAAGGTTTTTTTTCAGATTTATGCTAATTCCTTAATTCGGATTTTTGCTGTTCCTGCTTATGTTTTTTATCGGTTATTCTATTATGTCTCCACTTTTTTTATCTGGATTTCAGATTTAATTCTAAGAAAATTTTTTAAGACAGAAGGCGATCAGGTACAGCTGTTTTTTAGTAAAACGGAACTCGGGAATTATATTACGGAGCAGATGAATTCTGTTGAAGACAATGAAGAAGTAGATTCTGAAATTCAGATTTTCCAAAACGCATTAGAATTTTCAGGTTTAAAAGCACGTGATATAATGACTCCCCGAACAGAAATTGTGGACATTGATTTATTCGATAGTGTGTCCGATCTCAAGGCGTTATTTATAGAAACAGGCTATTCTAAGATTATTGTAAGTCAAAATTCTCTTGATGATATTGTAGGTTATGTGCATTCTTTCGATTTGTTTAAGAAACCAAAATCAATAAAATCAGTTTTAATGGCAGTTGAGTTTGTGCCTGAAACAATTTTGATAAAAGATGTCTTAAGCCTGCTTATCAAAAAAAGAAAAAATGTCGCTGTTGTTTTGGATGAATATGGAGGGACTTCAGGCATTATTACCATTGAAGATATTGTTGAGGAACTTTTTGGCGAAATTGAAGATGAACATGATCTGGATGAAGAATTGATAGAAGAGGAATTAGAGGGAGGGAAATATCTTTTTTCTGCCAGACTTGATGTGACTTATCTCAATGAGACATACAAATTAGAAATTCCCGAAAGTGATTCTTATGGGACTTTAGGAGGGTTTATTGTAGATTTTGCGAAGGATATTCCTGAAAAAGGCGAAAAAATCAGCATTGGAAACTATTTCTTTGTGATCGAAGAATGCTCGAATAAGAAAATCGAATTAGTAAAAATGACTGTAAAAGAATAATTATTTTAAGAATTTTAAAAAAAAGTCGAAAATAAAACACTAGTTGTATTGTTATTAACCAGATAATTGTATTTTCGCAAACTGAATATAAAATTAACGATAATAAAAATGGCAGTTTTAGCAAAAATTAGACAGCGTTCCGCATTATTGATAGGAGTTATTGCACTTGCATTATTTGCATTTATAATACAGGATCTTTTCAATAGCGGTACTTTTGGTCAAAGTTCAAAAGATGTTGGAAGCATCGATGGAAAGGATATTTCATTTGAAGACTTTAGAGTTAAAGTTAGTAATGTTGAAAAAAGTGGGCAAGGGATTACTTCAACTGAAGCTGCAAACAGAGTATGGGATCAGGAAGTTTCAATCGCTTTACTGTCAGCCCAATTTGATAAATTAGGATTGAGAGTAGGAGAGAAACATCTTTTAGAAGTTTTAAAATCGGATCCTAATATTGGTAAAAATCCAATGTTCCTGAATGCTGCAGGTATGTTTGATATTGCAAAATTCAAAGAATACTTTAAAGCAAATCCTGAAGCTGCTCAGTTCATTACTGAAAAAGAAAAAGATGCTACCTTAAATGCAAAATTCCAAATCTACAATACACTTGTAAAATCAGGTCTTTATACTACAGCAAGCGAAGGAAAGCTGAAATATGAAATGGAAGCTAATAAAGTAGATTTTTCATATGCAGCAGCCTTATATTCTTCTATTAAAGATAGTGAAGTGAAAATTTCTGACTCAGAGATTGTGGATTACATGAAGAAAAACGAGAAAAAATTTAAAGCAGATGCAACTCGTGAAATTCAGTATGTACTAGTAGAAGACAAACCTTCTAAAGAAGATGAAGCTGAAATTAAAGCTAAAATTACATCATTATTAAACGGAAGAGTAGAGTACAATGCTAAAACTGGTAAAAATGATACATTACCGGGATTTAGAAATGCTAAAAACATTGCTGAATTTGTAAACGCTAATTCAGACGTTCCTTACGATTCAACGTATATCGCTAAAAATTCTTTACCTGCAGTTGATGCTGATAAATTATTCAGTTTAGCTCCGGGTCAGATTTACGGACCATATGTTTTTGGAAAATACTATGCGATTTCTAAATCTTTAGGATTTAAAGCAGGTGTTAACGCAAAAGCAAGTCATATCTTAATTGGATATGAAGGATCTCAGACTCCTAACCAGAAAGAAAAAAGAACAAAAGAAGAAGCTAAAGCTAAAGCTGAAGATATTTTAAAACAAGTTCAGGCTAATCCTGATAGTTTTATGATGCTTGCTTTTACAAGCTCTGATGACTCATCTGCACAGCAAGGTGGTGATTTAGGATATTTTGGTCCAAACCAGATGGTAAAACCATTTAATGATTTTGTATTCAGTAACGGAATTGGAAAAGTTGGTTTGGTTGAAACTCCTTTCGGATTTCACGTTATCAAAATTACAGATAAACAAGATGGAATTCGTTTAGCTACAATTGCTCAAAAAATTCAGCCTTCTGAAGCAACATCTGATAAAGTATTTACACTGGCAACTAAATTTGAAATGGATGCTGCTGATAAAGATTTTAATGCTACTGCTAAACAGTTAGGATTAAAAGTTGAAGCTCCTGTAACGGCTAAAGCTATGGATGAATCTTTTGGTCCATTAGGAAACCAACGTGCTATTGTAAGATGGGCATTTGATAAAGAAACAAAAGAAGGTGATGTAAAACGTTTTGAAATAGCAAATATTGGTCACGTAATTGCACAATATAAAAGCGAAAACAAATCTGGTTTAGTATCTGTTACACTGGCAAGACCTTATGTAGAGCCAATCCTTAAAAACAAGAAAAAAGCAGAAATCTTGAAAGCTAAAATGACAGGTTCAAGCATTGAAGCTATCGCTAAGAGTGCCGGAGTAAAAGTGCAACAAGCAACAAATGTTACTTTAGATAATCCGGTATTACCTGGAGGTGTTGGTCAGGAGCCTAAAGTGGTAGGTAATGCATTTGCATTAGCTGCTAATAAAGTATCTGCTCCAATTGAAGGAAATACAGGGGTATATGTTGTGAAAAATATTAAAACAATTAAAGCACCAGCATTGCAAAATCATGCTGAGTATGTATCTAAGGTAAAAGCTCAAAGCGCATCTGATGCAAGCAGAATTTTACCAGCTTTGAAAAATAACGCTAAAATCGAAGATAACAGATTGCAGTTTAATTACTAATTAGTAATAATAAATACAATAAAACCCGAAATGTATTAAAACGTTTCGGGTTTTTCTTTGTTTTAAAATCATTTTGTAAGATTTTATTGTAGTATTTAAAAGTGTTTTTCTAATGTTACATAGGGGTAATAGAAATATGATTTAAAAAATTTGGGATATTCAAATTATTGCAGTTAATTTGTCAGAATTTTTGTTTTAACAAAAGTAAATTACGAAAGCATGATAGGTAATTACATTAATAATCAGGTATTTAGTTTGTTGTATGTTTAAGTTTTTTAGAAAAAAAGCTAAAGTGTATTCCAAAATTGAAAATCATATTTTTGGGATCATAACAGAACTTTTAAAAGTTAGCAGTACTGATATAAATGTTGACGAATTAGGAGGTAAATACTACTTAAGTAATGAAGAACAGCATTTTAAGGTTACTATTCTAAGTAACGATTATGTTATCAGGCTAACCAATACCCGGGATTCTGTTGCTGAGAAATATGACAAAGTTTTTGTAGAAGATGTTTTAAGGGCTGTAAAGGAAGAAAAACACCGCAGAATGGAGCTGGTATATGATTCTATTACCAACAGTATAGAAAAAATGGCAGAACGTTTACATAATACTCTCATTGAATCTAATGAACTGGAGAGTCAAAAAGTCCGGCAACTTAAAACAAAAATTACAAAAGAAAACGATAAAAAGGTAAATTATTAATATAGTTTATTACAATATCATTTCGTCATAAGTAAGGATAGTTTCATAACCTCTAGAGTTAAAATAACCTTTGGGGTTTTCTTTAGAAACGACCATAACAAAATCGCCACCCCAGGCGCCAAGACTTTTAATTACTCCATCAAAATCAGGAAAAACTTTTTCTTTAATTGTTTGCAGTTCCAGTATATCACTTAAATGGATTTCGTGGTTTTCTAATGCATGAGCAAATTCTTTTACCGTTTTTGCATTGATTACAGCATCGGTAATCTTGTTATTGTCGATTATATTTTTAGCTAAATGATTATTTTTATTATTGTAGTATGCATTAATAGCTCTTTTACTGCTTTGTTTTTGATTTAGATAAACAAAATAAATGTTTTGAGTATAATCACGATAAAAATCTATGGGTTCCACAATAGGTAAATTGTTTTCCAAATGATAAACAATAGGTATGTTATTTTGTGCACAGGCAATATCATAGCCGCTGCCTCCAAAACTATTTTTAAGCAAAGTAAAAGCATCAATTTGTGTCCACTGCGCAATATTATTTAATAGGGTAGAAGATGTACCAAGTCCCCAGTTTTTTGGAAAGGTAAGTTCTGTAGTGACTTTGTATCCGTTGGCATTCTCTATGAAAACAGGATTTAGAAGATAGGCTTCGTGTAAAATAGTAACCAGCGTTGTTTTTACAGATTCAGTTGCTGCATTTATATTATTAATTATTTCATCGAACGAAATAATATCTTCGAACCAGATTTTTCCGTCAACATTGTAACTCTTCCATTGAATTTTCTTGTCTGAGCTATTTTCTATAATCAGGTTTTGACCAAATTTTGTGGGCAATGCCAAAGCTTTTGCCCCGTCAAGAACTAAATATTCTCCTGTAATTAAAAGTTTTCCGTTGCTGTAAAAGGTTGTTTTCATTCTGTATTTTTTAGCCCCGATAGTAGTGTAAATCCTTTTGTGCCGGGGTTCGGCGCAAAAGATTGAAACGAATAGCGGGAATAGCTTCTAATTACTTTCGTAAATTTTCAATAAATTCTACTACTGCACTATGAGATATGGCAGTTTTTTTAAAATGTGCCTTAATTAAATGACGCTCTTCTTCAGTGGCTTCAAATTGGTTAATTATATTATTAAGGTGCATTTTCATATGGCCTTCCTGAATACCTGTTGTGGTAAGGGAACGCAAAGCGGCAAAATTTTGCGCCAAACCTGCTACGGCAACAATCTCCATTAATTCTTTGGAAGAGGGCTTCTGCAAAATTTCTAAACACAATTTTACTAATGGATGTAAGGAAGTTAGACCGCCAACTGTTCCCAGAGCCAAAGGAATTTCGAGCCAGAAAGTAAAAATTCCGTTTTCTATTTTAGCGTGGGATAAACTTGAATATTGTCCATTTTTTGAAGCATAAGCATGAACAGCAGCTTCAACTGCCCTGAAATCATTTCCTGTTGCCAAAACCACTGCATCGACACCATTCATAATCCCTTTATTATGTGTTACGGCCCTGAAAGGTTCTGCTTCGGCGATTTGTACAGCCTGTACAAAACGTTCTGCAAAATCCTGTGGATTGCTAATGTGTTTTTCTGTTAAATCTTCGACCGGACAGGAAACCTCTGCTCTCACAATGCAATTTGGGACATAGTTAGACAAAATGCTCATAATAACCTGAACTTCCAGACCTGCATTTTGAGTTTCTTCTTTTAGAGTAGTGGCAAATTGTTCCAGACAGGAGTTGATAAAATTCGCTCCCATGCTGTCTTTTGTTTCAAAAGTGGCATGTAGCTGAAAATAATTCTCAAGTAAATTTCTCTTGTCTTTTAATTGGATATCCAGAATTCCGCCGCCACGCTGCTGCATATTTTTAGTAATGCTTTGGGTGTCAGAAAAGAATTTTGGTTTTATTTGATTGAATAAATCGTCTAATTTTTGAGCATCTCCACTGAAAGTAAAATGAACCTGTCCGATTTTTTCAGTATCGATTACCGTTGCTTTGAAACCGCCGCGTGTAGCCCAGTATTTTGCAGATTTTGATGCCGCTGCAACAACAGAACTTTCTTCAATTGCCATTGGAATGGTTTTGTATTTACCATTAATCAGGAAATTTGGGGCAACCCCAAGCGGAATGTATAAATTAGTAATGGTATTTTCTATAAATTCATCATGCAGCTGTTGCAGCTTTTCATCTGAATTCCAGTAATTTCTTATTATATTTTGTGCCTCTTCAGGATTTGAAAAATATTCTTTTGCAATCCAGTTAATTTTTTCTTTTTTGGATAATTTAGAAAATCCGGCAACAGCGTTATTCATTCTCAGTATATTAAGTAGTATCTAGTAGCAAAGATACCATTTTAAGACTTTTATTTAAAATGTTTTTTAAAATGTAAAAGGAGTCTAAACTTTATTTTTTTAACATTTAACAATTAAAATGTGTATTATGTTCGTTTTTTTTACTAAAATTGGGCTCTTTTATACTAAAATACGATAGATGAATTCAGGTAAAATTACTGTAATGCTTTTATTTTTAGTTGCTGCCGCTTTTGGACAACAAAAAATAACTGTAGAAAATATTTATAGCGGGGCTTTTCGGGCCAAAGCGATGGACGAATTGCAGTCATTAAAAAAATCAGATCAATATACGGTTTTAAATGTTGATCAGGCGAGTAGAAGCATGCAGATTGATTTATATGATTTTGCCACCCTTAAAAAAGTATCCAATTTAATTGATACAAAAAATCATGCAGAACTTTCAGAAGGAATCGACAGCTATACTTTTGATGCTTCTGAAAAAAAGATTTTAATCGCCTGTAATTCCAATCAGATTTTCCGCCACTCGTTTACGGCTGATTATTATTTATATGATATTACTTCAAAATCTTTAACTAAGCTTTTTGATTTTCAGGTTCAGGAACCTACTTTTTCACCGGATGGAACCAAAATTGCATATGCGAAAGAAAACAATCTTTATGTGTATGATGTAGCTTCAAAAAAGTCAACCGCAATTACTACTGATGGAAAGAAAAATGCAATTATAAATGGTATTACGGATTGGGTTTATGAAGAGGAATTTGCTTTTGTTCGTGCATTTGACTGGAGCAAAGACAGCAAAAAAGTAGCTTATATTCGTTTTGATGAGAGTCAGGTTCCAGAATTTTCGATGTCTATGTTTCATAAAGATTTATATCCAACAATCGAAACGTTTAAATATCCTAAGGCAGGAGAAAAAAATTCAGAAGTTTCTTTGCATATTTTTGATATAGCCTCAAATGGTACTAAGAAAGTTGATTTAGCAAAATATAATGATTTTTACATAGCAAGGCTGCAATGGACAAATGATAACAATGTTTTATCAGCTCAGGTTTTAAACCGACACCAGGATAATCTTGATTTGCTATTTATTGATGGAAACACAGCTGCTGTAAAAGTCGTTCTAAATGAAAAAGACAAAGCCTATGTTGATGTTACTGATAATTTGACATTCTTAAAAGATAATAGTTTTATCTGGACCAGCGAAAAAGACGGATTCAATCATATTTATTTGTATGATAAAACCGGAAAACTTAAAAATCAGGTTACAAAAGGAAACTGGGAAGTGACTTCATACTACGGTTTCGATGAAAAAACAAAAACAATTTTCTACCAGTCTACAGAAAATGGTTCTATCAACAGAGCTGTTTATCGTATTTCATTAGATGGAAAAAATAAAATTGCTCTTGCAGCTAAAACAGGGACAAGTGCAGCGACTTTCAGTCCAAATTTCCAATATTTCATTACTACTTTCTCTAGTAATCTACAGCCTACAACTTATACTTTAAATGAAGCGAAAACCGGAAAGGAAATTCAGGTAATCGAAGATAATAAAGCTCTTGCTGCTAAATTAGAGGCTTATAATTTGCCGAAAAAAGAATTCTTTGTTTTAAAAACAGCTAAAGGGAATGAACTAAATGCCTGGATTTTAAAGCCAAAAGATTTTGACCCTTCTAAAAAATATCCTGTTTTTATGTACCAATATTCAGGTCCTGGTTCTCAGCAGGTTAATAATGACTGGAACAATACGGATGATTATTGGTTTCTTTCCCTTACACAGCAAGGTTACATAGTGGCTTGTGTTGACGGAAGAGGAACCGGATTTAAAGGTGCCGATTTCAAAAAAGTAACCCAGAAAGAGTTAGGTAAATACGAAGTAGAAGATCAGATTGATGCTGCGAAAGTAATAGGTGCTTATCCTTATGTAGATGCTTCGAGAATTGGAATTTTTGGATGGAGTTATGGCGGGTTTATGGCTTCAAACTGTATTTTTCAGGGAGCCGATGTTTTTAAAATGGCAATTGCAGTTGCTCCGGTAACCAACTGGCGTTTTTATGACAGCGTTTATACCGAAAGATATATGCAGACACCCCAGGAAAATGCAAGCGGATATGATAATAATTCTCCAATCAACCACGTAAATAAATTAAAAGGAAAATTCCTTTTGATTCACGGTTCTGGTGATGATAACGTTCATGTGCAAAATTCAATGCAAATGATGGAAGCGTTAATTCAGGCAAATAAGCAATTCGATTCTCAGATATATCCGGACAAAAATCATGGTATTTATGGGGGAAAAACCAGAATTCAGCTTTACAATAAAATGACTAATTTCATAAAAGAAAATTTATAAAAGTAAACAATGAGCGTAACTAGACCAACTTTACAGGAAATTCAAAATTTCGAAGGAAAATACCCTAAGCAGTTATGGTATTTATTTTTTGTTGAAATGTGGGAGCGTTTTTGTTTCTACGGAATGCGTGGTGTATTAACCATTTTTATGGCAGATCAGCTTTTAGGGCTTGCTTTGTCTGATAAAGATGCTAATTTAAAATATGGTGCTATTCAGGCTTTTGTGTATGCTTTTACTTTTATAGGCGGAATTTTTGCAGATAAAATTTTAGGATTTAAAAAATCCTTATTCTTTGGAGGTTTGATTATGATTTTAGGAAACTTAATCATTGCTTTTTCACCTCAGGCTTTGTTTTATGTTGGAATTACTTTAACTATTATAGGAACCGGTTTTTTTAAACCTAATATATCCTCAATGGTTGGCGAATTGTATAAAGAAGGAGATCCTCGTCGTGATGCAGGTTTCGGCTTGTTTTATTCAGGAATTAATGCAGGTGCTTTTTTAGGAGGAATTATTTGTGTTTACTTAGGTAAAAGTGAAGATTTTGGATGGAGTTATGCATTTTTGGCTGCTGCTGTGGTAATGGTAATAGGATTGATAACTTTTTTATATACAAAAAATGCTTTGGGTCCAATTGGAGATTCACCTTTGTTAGAAAATGAACCTTCCAAACGCAAAATCAAAGAGATTGCAGTTTATGTAGGGGCATTATTAAGTATTCCGCTTGTATTTCTAATGATTAAAAATACAGATTATACAGATTATTTTATGTATAGTATTGGACCATTGGCTTTGTTGTATTTTTTGTATGAAACATTTAAAGAAAGTAGTCATGTGGCTCGTAAAAAATTGATTGCGGCCTTAGTTTTTATTTTATTCTCAGTAATTTTCTGGGCTTTCTTTGAGCAAAGTGGAGGATCGCTGTCATTATTTGCTAAATACAATTTGTCTAATAAATTATTGTTTTTTAGTATTGATCCTAATATGGTAAATAACTCTTCAAATTCTTTATTTGTAATTATTTTTAGTCCAATAATCGGTTTGTTGTGGTTAGGGTTAGCTAAACGAAAAATTGAACCTAATACTGTAATTAAATTTGGAATTGGATTCCTTTTCCTGGCTGCTGCATTTTATGTTTTTTACTCTACTCGTTTCTTTGCAGGTCCTGATGGCAAAACATCTTTAAATGTCTTTACGATTTCATATCTGATTATTACTTTGGCAGAATTGTGTTTGTCGCCAATTGGTTTGTCAATTATGACAAAATTATCTCCGAAAAGATTGTCAGGAATGATGATGGGAATGTGGTTCTTGGCTAGTGCTTACGGACAGTATGTCGCAGGTTTATTGGGAGCAGGAATGTCATCGCCTGATGAAAATGCTTCCGCATCCGATAAATTGATTGGTTTTACAGATGGTTATTATCAATTAGCAATTTATGCACTGATAGCTGGTGTGATTTTAGTTGCACTTTCACCTTTGGTACGTAAATTAATGCAAGAGGTTAAGTAAGTTTATAAAATACTTGAAAAAATAGTTTAAATTTTTAATATGTCTCAAAACAATACAGATCAATTTTTTAAAAGTACCGTTTTAGGACATCCTGCCGGTCTATTCGTTTTATTTTTTACAGAGATGTGGGAACGTTTCTCATTTTACGGAATGCGCTCATTACTGATCTTATTTTTGACCACTTCGTTTGTTGATGGCGGTTGGGCGTGGACTCGTGAAAATGCTTCTGCTCTTTTTGGTTCATATGTAGGATTAGTTTATCTGTCTACCATGCTTGGAGGATATTTCGCAGATAAAGTAATAGGTTTTCGATGGGCCGTAGTCGTAGGAGCAGTACTAATGACCTTAGGGCATGCTTCTATGGCTGTTGAAACTGAATTTTCAATTTATCTGGGATTAGTATTACTTGTTTTTGGGAATGGTTTTTTTAAACCAAATATGACTTCAATAGTTTCAGAAATGTATAAAGACCGGCCTGAAAAGAAAGACGGAGCATATACATTATTTTATATGGGTGTAAATGCAGGTGCATTTTTTGGAATTTTGCTTTGTGGATATCTGGGAGAAAAAGTGGGTTGGAGTTATGGTTTCGGACTGGCAGGGATATTTATGTTCTTTGGAATGCTTCAGTTTTGGCTTTCTCAAAATATTTTTGGAGATATTGGCTTAAAACCAAGCAAAGAAAGTAAGGCAAAAGCTGAAGCTTTGGATACAGATAAAAGAAATCCTTTTTCGTCATTACAGTTAGCAGCAATAGCCTTCTCTTCAATTGTAGCTTTATTATGGCTTGTAAGTGATCCTGCAGCAAAAATATCAGGAGGTAAAGTAAACATTTTTTCTTTTTTGGGGGATAACGGAAATTCAATTGCGATACTTTCTGCCTTAATTGTTTTTATCTTCTTGCTGGTTTACAGATTTACTCAATATTCTAAAATTACGAAGGAAAAATTGATAGCAGTTACTTTTTTTGCTTTTCTGACTATTTTCTTTTGGGCAATTTTTGAACAATCTCCAAACAGTTTGACCATTTTTGCTAGTGATTACACAGACCGTGTTTTGGTTGGCAACTGGAGCGTTATATTTTTAGTTGTGAATTCATTAATAACGGTTTTGCCTTTGATAATCATAACCTGGGTTCTGATTTTATTGTTTAAACAGACTTTCAAATTATATGCTATCGCTAATATTATTTTGAGTATTAGTTTTATAATCATTTGGGCAATAGCAATCTGGATGCTGGTTAAAGATTATTACACAGCTGGATTTCTGACATTATCAGATGAGACATTACTGGCGTTAAAAATTGATAAGGTAACAGTTCCCTTGACAGAAGTTCCTGCAACTTGGTTTTCAACTCTAAACTCGCTATTTATTATTTCATTAGCACCATTATTTTCTAAATGGTGGGAGAGTAAATATAACCCTTCAGCGAATTTAAAATATGGAATCGGAATGGGTTTACTGGCATTAGGAATGGCTTGTGTTGCCTTTGGTGCCAATGGTATAGAACCGGGTGCAAAAACGGCTTCAGTAAGTATGATTTGGCTCATTCTGGTTTATCTTTTTCACACTATGGGAGAGCTTTGCATTTCTCCTGTAGGACTGTCATATGTGAGTAAATTGGTTCCTGGACGTATGATTGCTTTTATGTTTGGTGTTTGGTATTTAGCAGTAGCGATAGGTATGAAAGGTGCCGGTATGTTCGGAGAGAATATTGATAAAATAGCCAATGAGCATGGATTAAGTTATTTCTTTTGGATGCTCACTATTATATCAATTTTGGTTGCTTTGTTTTCAATTTTAATGACTCCTGTGATTAAGAAATTAATGCATGGTGTGCGATAACCAAGTTTATTATTTTGTTTAAATTTGAAAAAAATTAAAACCAAATGAGAAAAATATTTATACTAGCTTTTTTTATAATAGGATCTCTTGCTTTACAAGCTCAGGATTTAAACTGGCACACAGATGTGAGGGAAGCAATAGCAATCAGCAATAAAGAAAAAAAACCTTTGATGATGTTTTTTACGGGAAGTGACTGGTGTGGCTGGTGTATCCGTTTGCAAAATGAAGTATTGAAAACACCCGAATTTCAAAAATGGGCTAAAGAAAATGTAATTCTGGTCGAATTAGATTACCCTAGAAGAACTGCTCAAACTCCTGAAATTAAGAATCAAAATGCAGAATTGCAGCAGGCTTTTGGAATACAGGGTTTTCCAACCGTATATTTCACAAATGCCGAAAGCAAAGATGGAAAAGTAAATTTTAAAGGGCTTGGCAATACAGGTTATGTTGCTGGTGGTCCAACAGCCTGGCTGGCAGTTGCTGATGGAATAATTAAGGTACAAAAAATGTAAAAAATATATTTTTCACAATATTATGAATCCTCTCGCATAAATAAAGCGAGAGGATTTTTTTTGTTTAGTAGGAAAAAGTATCTCATTTTTTTGATTTTTTTAGGTTGTATTTTATTTTAATAAAATATTGTATTTAAAAAAACATATAATATAATTTTAATGCTAAAAAACCTTGTAGAATTAAAATATAATGTTAATTTCGTTTTGCTAACAAACCAAATCTTTATACTATGATAAAAAAAATACTCCTGCTAATTTTATTTTTAGGGTCGCTAACTTTCCAAGCCCAAAATGTAGTTTGGAAAACGAGTATGGATGCTGCTATAGCTGCAAGCAATGAAGAAAATAAGCCAATGTTGATTTTTTTCACTTCTTCCAGTGCTCCAAATAATCTTCAAAACGAAGTTTTTAAAACGCCTGATTTTGCTGTCTGGTCCAGGGATAATGTGATTTTAGTTAAATTGGATTTATCTGATATCAACGCATCAGATCTTGATAAAGAACAAAATGTTAAACTTAAAAATGCATTTGGTGTTGAGGATTTACCAGAAGTTTGTTTTGCAAATGCATCTGTTAGAAAAAGCAAAACAACATTTCAGGCACTTGGCAAAATTGGATATAAACCCGGAGGTGCAAAAGCATGGATTTCTGAATCGGAGGCAATTTTACATCCAAGCGAATAAAATTTTAATTTATTATTTTGTAGAATCCCTTTTCATTCGTTGCATGGAAAGGGATTTTTTGTTTTAAACAACTCTGTTTCCAATGTTTTTGAATAGTATATGAATTTGATGCATCGGCAATTATTATCTTAGGATGTAATGTTTTTAAAATCCGATCCAGATTAATTTTTGGTGACTGAATTAAAAGTAAAATGTCAGGTTGTATTTTATCCTGATAAATTCCTGTACTATCAATAATAGAAATCTTATTGTTGTTAAAATATAGTGTGTTTTTGATTTGTACTTTCTTTTTTAAAGAGCTAAAATTGCCAACCAGATAGGAATTCAAAATACCGTTTTTTGATGTTTTCTTTAAAAAATCTTTATTGCTAATCAAAGTAATGTTTTCTCCTTTTTTTACAGAAATGATTGTTTCTTTTTTCATGTTATAAATAATAATTTCCTGTTGGCTCTGGATATCATTTTTAGTCATTATAAATGAGATTTGTAAAACAATTACAGCTGATAATGCCCAACACAGTTTTAAATAGGTTGGTTTTTTTATCCAAATAATGGCAAACGTTATAAATAAGTAAAATGAAAATAAATAGTAATTGTTAAAACTAATGTTTTTTATTACAAAAGAATCAAATGAAGCTACAATATGAATAACCTTATTTAAGAGATAAATGCTTTTTTCTAAAATTTGAATCAGAAATTCCGGAGCGGCATTAAAAACGGCTAAAATCATTACCAATATCCCAACAATCATTACGACAGATAAAATCGGGATAATAACAATATTGGTCACAAAAAATAAGCCGGGAAACTGATGAAAATAATATAAACAGAGTGGTAAAGTGCCAATTTGTGCGGCAAACGAAACCGTCAAAACATTCCAGATGTTCATTACAATTTTGTTTTTAGGGTTCCATATATTTTTCAATACAGGCTGGAGCCAAATAATAAAAAATAATGCCAGATAACTTAGTTGGAAACCTACATCAAATAAAAAATAAGGTTCAAAAAGTAATATCAAAAAAAGGGAAACTAATAAAGTATGGTAAGTATTGTCGCTTCTTCGGAGATGATTGCCAATCGAAAGAAATGAAAACATGACAACTGAACGCAGTACAGAAGGGGATAAACCTGAGATTATTGCAAAGATAAATAGAGCTATCAGAATGGCAATTAGTTTTATAAAAGAGCCTTTTCGTGTATTTCCAATTGGCTTTAGAACAAAACCAATCAATAACATTATAAAACCGACATGCAGCCCTGAAACCGAAAGGATATGTGTAGCACCAGAAAATTGATAATCCTGAATAATGTCAGAAGATATTTCTTGTCTTTGACCCAGGATAAGAGCCAAAGCAACATTCATTTCAGTAGGAGCAAAATGTTGCTTATTAAGATTATTTACAATCATGGAATGTAATTTTGCCGTATAATACCAAATGTCTTTTTTTATTGTTTTGTTAATTCTTATTTCTGATTTAGTCGCAAAAACCTGCGCATAAATTTGTTTGTCTTTCAGATACCGGGCATAGTCGAACTGGTTCGGATTTTTGGGACTGCTATTTTGCTGTAATGTAGTTTTTAAGCGAATTGTGTTCCCAATTATAAGCGGGTTAGGTAAGCTGTCTTTTTGGATATTTACAATAATTCTTCCTGTGTAATTTTGATTTTCAATTCGGCTAATGATGGCTATATATCTGTCATTATAGTCATTGCTTTTTAATTTCTCACGCAGGCAGAATGTTATTTGTTGTGGCTTTTCAAAAACCTTTTTGCAATTTGTATAATTTGTTTTTTGTAATGACTCCGTATGAAATAACAAGGTGAGGCATCCAATAAAAAATGCTGACAAATAAGTATTGAGGGTAAAAAGTGTTACAAGTTTCTTTTTCTTTTGTGATAAGAAGTAAGAAGTTGTAAGAGATAGTAAGGCTAAAAAAAGAGCAAAACTTATGTAATGTAAATCGGGATTTAAATAATAACCAGCTAAAATGCCAATTATAAAAAAAATGGTGATTTTACTCAAAGGGTAATTTAATACTTTCATAATTCAAAAGTATTAAAAAATGTAAGAATTATCCTTTTTTATTTAAAATTATTCAAGTATTCTGTTGATCTGAACAAATGAAGTTTTATAATAATTCTCTTTTGTTGACGAAATAATTACTCCTTTGGAAGTTGAGGAATGTACAAATTTTATTTCATCGTGGCTTACCTCTGTTATAAGCCCAACATGATTAATTTGCTTGCTTTTGTTGGTTTTAAAGAAAATTAAATCCCCTTTTTTTGCATCATCGAATTTTATTACTCTTCCAATTTTCGATTGTTCGTAAGAACTTCTGGGAAGTTCAATGTTTTCTGTTTTAAAAGTAAAAAAGACTAAACCAGAGCAATCAAAACCTGCTTTTGTGGTGCCAGCAGCTTTATAACCTGTACCAATATTGTTAGTTGCAGTTTCAATTAATTTATTTATTACAAATTTTGTATCTTTAGTGGACTCTCTATTTGAGGTTGAAGCTGTTTTACACGATGCCAACAAAATAGGGAACAGTATTAGTATAAAGGCCTTTTTCAAAATGAAATTTTTTATTGTTTTTTTAAATCAGTGACAATAAGACTGGCTGTTTTTTTACTGGCTCCAATTCCTCCAAGCTTTTGTTCTAAAAGATCATATTTTTTTAATATTTCCTTGCGATAATCTGGATCTAATAATTTTTGTAATTCTTCTTTGATTCTTTTTGTGTTACATTCATTTTGAATTAATTCGGTTACGACTTCTTCATCCATAATCAAATTAACCAGTGAAATATATTTTAAAGTAATAATTCTTTTTGCGATTTGATAGGATGCCCAGCTTCCTTTATAGCATACAACTTCAGGCACTTTAAAAAGTGCGGTTTCTAAAGTTGCAGTTCCTGAAGTAACTAAAGCAGATGTTGAAGACCGTAATAAATCATACGTCTTATTCGAAATGAATTTAATGTTTTTATCTGAAATAAATTGCTGGTAGAATTCAAAATCCTGACTGGGAGCACCGGCAATGACAAATTGATAATCTTTAAAATCATCAACAACGCTTAACATTACGCCCAGCATTTTTGTAATTTCCTGTTTTCGGCTACCCGGTAAAAGAGCAATAATTGGCTTATCACTCAATTGGTTTTCTTTTCTAAAAATCACTTCATCAAAAGCGGGCTGATTATGAATAGCATCAATTAAAGGATGCCCGACAAATTCTACCGGAAAGCCATGTTTGTCTTCGTAAAAGCCTTTCTCGAAAGGTAAAATTACGAACATTTTATCTACATCATTTTTTATTGCTGTAATCCGGCTTTCTTTCCAGGCCCAAATTTGAGGTGAAATGTAATAATGTGTTTTATAATGCAATGTTTTTGCCCATTTAGCAATTCGCATATTAAATCCAGGGTAATCAATAAAAATGATAACGTCAGGCTGAAATTCTGAAATATCTTTTTTGCAGAATTTAATATTGTTTAATATCGTTTTTAAATTAAAAACTACTTCGACAAAGCCCATGAAAGCCAGTTCGCGATAGTGTTTTACTAAAGTTCCGCCTGCTTTTTGCATTAAATCCCCTCCCCAAAATCTAATGTCAGCTTCAGGATCCTCTTGATATAATGCTTTCATTAAATTAGAACCGTGTAAATCACCAGAAGCTTCGCCTGCAATAATGTAGTATTTCATACTTTTTAGTATTTTTTTAAAGGAATACAAAGATAGTAACTTAAATCAGTAAAGTTGAGAATGCCAAAACAATCACTGCAAAGATGACGCCTCCTGCCATAGATTCTTTATTCCTTTTTAACAAAATTGCAAAAACAGCAAGATCTAACGTGGTACCTAATGTAATTACTTTTCCTAAATAGCCATTCTCTTTAATGGTGTTGATTGCATATAGAATATCAAATTCTGTAAAAAAAGTAATGAACAAACAAGTTCCAATTAAAGAAGTCAAAATTCCGGCAATGAAGCCAATTAGTATGTCTTTTTTATTCATTTAAATTCCATGTATTTAGTTGTTGAATCGCATGATGGGCAGTCAAATCAAACTGAACAGGAACTACCGAAACATAGCCATTTTCTAACGCCCATTCATCTGTGTCATCTCCTTTATCCTGATTTATAAATTCGCCTGAAAGCCAGTAATAGTCTTTTCCAAAAGGAGTTTGTCGCTTATCAAATTTTTCCACCCACATTGCTTTTGCCTGTCTGCAGACTTTAATGCCTTTGATTTCTTTTTCTTTCAGCTTTGGGAAATTAACATTTAAAATAACACCAGGAGGTATTTTTTTTTCAAGTGTTTCTAAAACTATTTTTTTCACAAATGTTTTAATTGGTTCAAAATCGGCATTCCAGTTATAATCCAACAAAGAAAAACCTATAGCAGGGATTCCTTCAATACCTGCTTCAACAGCCGCACTCATGGTTCCGGAATAAATTACATTTATAGAAGAATTTGAACCGTGATTGATTCCGGATACACATAAATCAGGTTTCATTTTCAAGATTTCATTTACGGCTAATTTTACGCAATCTACAGGAGTTCCTGAGCAGCTATATTCTGTAATTGGATCATTTTCTTTAGATATTTTGTTAAGGTATAAAGTATTGTTTATAGTAATAGCGTGTCCGGTTGCGCTTTGAGGCTTATCGGGTGCAACAACAATTACCTCGCCAATAGTTTTCATAATTTCTATTAAACTTCTTATACCAGGAGCAGTAATGCCATCATCGTTGGTAACTAATATTAAAGGCTTTTTAGTTTTCATAAAATAAAGATTTAACACAAATGTAGGTACAGATTTTCATAGAATACCAACAAATAAATTAAAATTTGTCAACTAAATTATCAATGTTTTTAGTGATTGAAAGATTTTTATATCTTTAACAAAAAATTATAGAAGGGTTGGCTTTATTGGCTTGATTTTTACTATAACTTAGAGAAAAAAATTGATGAATGCTATTATTAAATTTATGAAAAGAAATTATAAAATCCTTATAGCCGTATTATGCTTGTCTGTAACCTTGTTTGCTTTCAAGGTTAATGCAGATAAAACAATAGATCCGGATCCTAATAAAGATAAAATGCTTTTAGAAATATTGGCATTTGTTATAGAAAAAGGGCACTATAATCCGCCACCAATTGATGATGAATTTTCAAAAGGAATTTTCAAAGATTATATTGATGCGCTGGATCCTTCAAAGAGATTTTTTCTGCAGTCTGATATTGATGAATTCAGACAGTATGAATTAATGCTGGATGATCAGTTCATTAACAAGGATTTGACGTTTTTTAATCTTACTTATGCCAGATTAATGAAACGTATGGAAGAAAGCAAAAAAAGATATAAAACGATTTTAGCACAGCCATTCAATTATAATATTGATGAAACTTTTAATGCAGATTATGAAAAAATCCCATATGCAAAAAGTACTGCTGAAATCAATGAAAGATGGAGAATGCAGATTAAATTATCAACTCTTTCTTCTTTGGTAACAAAGCAAAAGTTAGAAGAAGATAAAAAGAAAACAGACCCGTCATATAAAGTAAAATCTTTTGAAGCTCTAGAGAAAGAAACACGTGAAAGTTCTCTTAAATCATTGGATGATAATTTTAGTTTAATAAAAGATCTAGATAAGCAAGATTGGTTTTCTGTTTATGTAAACTCAATTATGACTCGTTTTGATCCGCACACCAGCTATTTTGCGCCAGAAGAAAAAGATCGTTTTGATGTAAATATTAGTGGAAAATTAGAAGGAATTGGAGCCCGTTTGACTAAGAAAAACGATTTCACACAAATTGATGAATTGATTTCCGGTGGTCCGGCCTGGAAAGGAAAGGAGCTTGAATCAGGCGATTTGATACTGAAGGTAGGGCAAGGTAATGAAGAGCCTGTAGATGTAGTAGGTATGCGTCTGGATGATGTTGTGAAAAAAATCAAAGGGCATAAAGGTACAGAAGTAAGGCTTACTGTTAAAAAGGTAGACGGAAGTATCAAAGTTATTTCAATTATCAGAGATGTAGTTGAGATAGAAGAAACATACGCTAAGTCAAGTATTGTTGAAAAAAACGGATTGAAGTATGGTGTAATTTATTTACCTAAATTTTATATCGATTTTGAAAACAAAGACGGCCGCGATGCAGGTAAAGATATTGCGCTGGAAGTTGAAAGACTTAAAAAAGAAAACATTAGCGGAATTGTACTTGATGTTCGTGATGATGGTGGCGGATCACTTTCTACTGTAGTTGATATTGCAGGGCTTTTTATCGAAGAAGGTCCAATTGTTCAGGTAAAATCAGCGGGCAAAAAGAAAGAGGTTTTATACGATAAAGATAAAAAAATTGAGTGGGATGGTCCATTGGTAATAATGGTAAACAGTTTTTCTGCCTCAGCATCTGAAATATTGGCTGCGGCAATTCAGGATTACAAACGAGGTGTAATCATTGGTAGTAAACAAACGTATGGAAAAGGTACGGTTCAGACTGTTATAGATTTGAATCAGTTTGTTCGTAATAGTGATTTTGGTGATTTTGGAGCCTTGAAAGCAACTGCTCAAAAGTTCTATAGAATCAATGGAGGTTCAACTCAGCTTGAAGGAGTAAAAAGTGATGTTGTCATGCCGGATCGTTACGCTTATTTAAAAATGGGTGAGCGCGATATGGATAATGCAATGCCTTGGGATAAAATAGATCCTGCAAACTATAATGTATGGAATTCAAACGAAAACTTTAATCAGGCGATATCCAATAGCAAAATTAGAATTTCTCAAAATCCTCAGTTTAAATTAATAGAGGATAATGCGAAATGGATTGATGTTAAAAACAAAGAAAATACGTACAGCTTAAATATTAAAAATTTCAAAGCCACACAGGAGCAAGTTGAAAGTGAAGGTAAAAAATACAAACCAATTGCTGATTATAAAAACAATCTGGTTTTTAAATCATTGCCTTATGAAAATCTTGAAATAGCTAAAGATGCTTCTTTAAAAGAAAAAAGAGAAGCATGGCATAAGGCTTTGTCAAAAGACATATATGTTGAAGAGGCTTTAAATGTATTAGACGATCTACAGCCTAAAGGCAATGTTAATAAGCAAACAAATTCTTCTAAATTAAAAAAAGACAAAGTGGTTAAGTCTTAATATTAATTATACTTACATAAAAAGTTAAAGCTCCATATTTCTTGATTTATGGAGCTTTTTTTTGAAAACATATTTAATTACATACATGAAAAAAATACTCGGTTTATTTTTAATTACATTTTGTATAATCTCTTGTAAAAAAGATGAAAATAAAGTATTGATGGCTCAAAATATATTGGTTGATTACAAACAAAATATTTCGCAATCAGGTTATACTGTTGATTATCTTCCAACTTCTACAACAAAGCAAATTGTAAAGCATGATTATTATACTTTGTCATACAATGAAAAATTTGAACAGGCAGAATGGGTGGCATATGAATTAAAAAAAGAGTATTTGAAAGATAATGATTTTAAAAGACCTTATTTTATTGAGGACCCAAAGGTGACCACCAGATCGGCAGACTGGAGGAATTACAAAAAGTCAGGGTATGACAAAGGGCATTTGTGCCCTGCAGGGGATATGGAGTTTGATAAAAAAGCTTATGATGATACCTTCTATACTTCGAATATTTCACCTCAGAACCATGAATTTAATAGCGGAATCTGGAATCGTTTAGAAAATAAAGTTCGTTATTGGGCCGGAAAGTATAATGCTATTTATGTAGTTACCGGAGGAATTTTAAGGGATTCTGATAAAAAAATAGGAACAGAAAAGGTTTCTGTTCCTAAATATTTTTATAAAATTGTTTTGGTTAAATCAGGAAAGGAACACAAGGCAATTGCTTTTTTGATTCCGAATGAAAAAAGCCAAAAGGGAATTTACGAGTTTGTAGTTCCTGTTGAGACTTTAGAAAAGATGACAGGAATTGATTTCTTTCCTAATTTAAAAAATTTAAAAAGCAGTAAGGACTTTTAAGTCGGCTATAGTTGCTATTGGATTTTCTGCCTTAAAAACAAAACTTCCGGCAACTAAAACATCTGCACCTGTTTCTACTAATTGTTTTGCATTTTTGTTGGTTACACCTCCATCAATTTCAATAAGTGTTGAAGCGTTTTTGCGTGTAATTAAATCTTTGAGTTTTTTAACTTTATTATAAGTGTTTTCAATGAACGATTGCCCGCCAAAGCCAGGATTTACGCTCATAATACAAACTAAGTCAATATCATTTATTACATCTTCTAATAAATCTATATTTGTATGGGGATTTATGGCAACACCCGCTTTCATTCCTTCGGCTTTAATAGCTTGTAAAGTTCTGTGTAAGTGGTTGCAGGCTTCGTAATGCACAGTTAAATTATTGGCTCCGAGATCTGCAAAAGTTTTGATGTAACGATCAGGATCGACAATCATTAGGTGCACATCGATTGTTTTGTTTGCATGTTTTGAGATTGCTTCTAAAACAGGCATTCCAAAAGAAATGTTAGGAACAAAAACTCCATCCATAATATCAATATGGAACCAGTCAGCCTGGCTATTATTAATCATTTCAATATCACGTTGTAAATTGGCAAAATCAGCTGCAAGAACAGAAGGAGCAATAAGAGTGTTTTTCATTGTTGTTAGTTGTGATGCGTTATTTTTTGCAAAGGTAATTATAAAAAATAAAAAACTCCGGTAATCAGCCGGAGTTTCAATCATCAATCAAAAAACGAACAGTCAATCAAACTGTTGTTTACGGTAAAAACTTCAAATTATAAATTCCAAATTCCAATTTTAGTTGGGATTTGGAATTTTAAATATTGAAATTTAATATTATTATCCTAAATAAGTTTTAAGGATTTTACTTCTCGAAGTGTGTTTCAATCTACGAATTGCTTTCTCTTTAATCTGACGCACACGCTCACGGGTTAAGTCAAAAGTTTCTCCGATTTCTTCCAAAGTCATCGGGTGCTGATCACCAAGTCCAAAATATAAACGAACAACATCAGCTTCTCTTGGAGTTAATGTTTCTAATGAACGCTCTATTTCAGTACGAAGAGATTCGTGAATTAATTCTCTGTCAGGGTTTGGAGACTCTCCAGAACGTAATACGTCATAAAGGTTAGAATCTTCTCCTTCAACAAGTGGAGCATCCATTGATAGGTGACGTCCGGAGTTTTTCATAGACTCTTTTACATCGTTTACAGTCATGTCAAGTTCTTTTGCAATTTCCTCAGCAGAAGGCGGACGCTCATTAGACTGCTCTAATAAAGCATACATTTTGTTGATTTTATTGATAGAACCAATTTTGTTTAATGGTAAACGAACAATACGGGATTGTTCAGCCAATGCCTGCAGAATCGATTGACGAATCCACCAAACTGCATAAGAGATAAATTTGAAACCACGGGTTTCATCGAAACGTTGAGCGGCTTTAATAAGACCTAAGTTTCCTTCATTAATTAAATCAGGAAGTGTTAATCCTTGATTTTGATATTGTTTGGCCACAGATACTACGAAACGTAGATTGGCTTTTGTTAGTTTTTCTAATGCTCTTTGATCACCGGCCTTTATTCTTTGTGCTAATTCTACCTCTTCATCAGCGGTAATTAGGTCAACTTTTCCAATTTCTTGTAGATATTTGTCTAACGATGCAGTTTCACGATTGGTTACCTGCTTGGTGATTTTAAGTTGTCTCATGTTGTTGTCTCCCTATTTTTTAAAGTGTACAAATGATTATACGTAAGGAGTATCAAAAAAGTTACAATAAATAAAAATATTTTTTAAAATAATAAATCTACCTGAGAATTTATTCTTTCCAGATAATAATCTATTTTTCGGATTGCCCGGTTAAAAAATAAGTTTTGCTCTTTAATACCGGATTGCCCTAACGGTTTTGAATTAATGATTTGTTGTTTGAAAAATTGAAGTACATTCTTGCAGCTTTCCTCGTTATCAGTAATAAAATAACCTAATAGAGTATAAGGTACAAACATGGTCAGTTTTTCAGGATTCTCTATGAGCATATTGTTGTTCAGCAATATGAGTTCGTTGTAATAGAGAGAAAAATTACTGTTCGAAGCATTACATTTTTCCTGAATTAAATTTATAATCCTTTTTAAATCTTTGCATAAAGCATTTGCACTTTTGAGATTAAGCAGACCGGATTCATAAAAGTACAATATTTGTTGTAAGCTGCTATTTATAGTAGTATCGTTCCAGACTTCATTTACTATTGTATTTTCATATGTTTTTTTTAGCGTTTGCATATATTCCGAAAAAGATTCATCAACTACAAAATTCTCAAAAGCAACTTTTTTCTGATTAGTGTTTAAAAGATTCAGCCAGACAAATGCTTTGAACTTTGAAAGAATAGTTCCCTCCATAAAATAAAATAAAGGAATATCTTTTGCAGAATAAAAAAGAGTAGTTTCTGAGTTTTTAGTCAATATTTCTATACGCTCAGCAGAGGATTTGAAATATTCCAGCATGTCTTTCATTGTTGTAATTTCAATGGTTTTCTCAACAATGACTTTCTCTTTTTTTGCGAATAAATTGTCTAAAGAAATGGTATAATGATTAGCCAGTTTAATGGTTTCGTCGATAGAGAATTTACTCTTTTGAGAGATTCTTCGGTGGGATGCATCGTAACTGATTTCCAGGATAGCGGCTATTTCGTCTATTAGTGACACAGATTTAGAAACTTTGCTTCTAATGGCTTTTAAAAAAGATTCCTGATGATTCATGGTTTGTGATAATCACAAATATAAAAAATAATATTATTAGTTTACACAAATTTTGATGCGATAATTGCAATAGGTTTGCCGTGTAATTTTAAAATTGAATAATTATGAAAGCCAAATATTTTAATAAATCTGATGATGAAAAATTGTTTTTTTATGTTTTAAAAGAAAGAGTTAATAAAAAACTTCAACATAAAAATGTTTCTTATGGTGACATCAGATTTTGGTTTAAAGGTTTATTTTGGACTTTAATTTGTTGTTTCTCTTATTCATTGCTTTTTTTAAGTATTAATAAAACTACTTTTTGGTTATTTTATGTTGTTTTTCAGTTATCGGGACTTTTGATTGGATTTAGTTTTGGCCATGATGCCTCTCATAACACTGCTTTCCGAAATAAAAAGGCTAATGCTGTTTTACATTTTTTTAGTTTTCTGACAGTCGGAATTGATCCTTTATTATGGGGACTCCGACATATTCGATCCCATCATTTGTATGCCAATGTAGAAGGGAGTGATATTGATATAGATAAAAATCCGTTTTTGAGACTGAGCCCAACGCATCCCTGGAAACCAAAGCATAAATATCAGGCTTATTATGCGCCTTTTGTTTATATGTTTACCTTACTGCATTCTGTTTTTATGAGTGACTGGGTGTATTTATTTTCAGATGAATATGGCTGGATGAAAAGAGGAGTTTCAAAAGCTGAATTATATTTTAGATTTTTATTATATAAAGCGTTCTATTTTTCTTTAGTATTAGTAATACCATTGTTGTATGCTGACTTTTCCTGGTCTTTTATTGTTCTGACTTATCTTAGTGCAAGTGCTTTTACGTCTATGGTATTTATCATAATGCTTGTTGGAACCCACTTTTTTGACGGCGCAGATTACCCTCAGCCGGAAGGAGAATTTTTGGAACATACCTGGGCGGTTCATCAGCTCCACACAAGTTGTGACTGGGATGCAGATAAAGGATGGGCAAGATTTTTAAGTGGTGGTTCCAATTGTCATGCGGCACATCATCTTTTTCCTAACATCTGCCACACTAACTACAGCGAAATAAATTCGATAATTAAGGAGACTACAAAAGAGTATAGCCAGCCTTATCATCATAAGACTTTATTTGAAATGATGTTTTCGCATTTTAGGCATTTAAATAAAATGGGAAACCCTAATGTTTCTGGTTTGTAATAATTGAAGCAAGTTGTTATTGTAATTTTAAAATAGAAAATTATGAAAGTTTTAAATCAAATAAAAAATAGAAAACTCATTTCAAAACTTAACAGCAAGCGATATGTGATAGTTTTGCTAATGTTTTGTGGATTTTGTTATGGACAAAATAGTTTGAAAGAAAAAAACAGTACTTTAATTGATAGTGTGTTTCAAAATCATCCTTTCAAAACCGAAAATGAAAATAATAGTCTTGATTATTTCAAATGGAAATCGGATTATAATTTAAGGAATGACAGCATTAAGATTTTTAGTTTGTCACCAATCTCCAGAAGAGTTAGCAAAGTAAATGGTTTTGCTCTTGGAGGTGGGCACTATGAAAATCAAAAAATCAAACTTCAGATCGTTAATGGATTAAATATTGAAGCCAGTCCCATATCATTGGCTTTGATTTCATTTTCCATTAATGTTCCGTTTGAGTCTTTATTTGTGGGTATTAATGATAACGTTATTAGTAATGTGGCTTTTTTTGATGACGAAATAAAAACTTATATTAAAGTGAATGGTTTAAATATAAGCTCAGGTGGTTTTATGGGAGGTGCGGAGTTAAGGGGAGTCAATTTTTCGGTATTTTCAGCAATGAATAAAATGAAAGGTTTTTCTGTTGGAGGAATACTAAATACTAAAAGTTTTTCTGGTATTAGTATTTCCGGTTTGGCTAATCTTTCTGATTCCGGAAATGGAATTCAGATTGCAATTTCAAATGTTTCAAGAAGACATAATGGCATTCAGTTAGGGCTATTTAATAATTCTAAAGATCTCCGAGGAATGCAGTTTGGTCTTTGGAATACAAATGGAAAAAGAAAATTACCTTTATTTAATTGGCAATTTAGAAAATAAACAAAATTAAAAATAGCTTTTCTTTTAAGCTATTAATCGAAAAACCCCCGATTCAAATAAATGAATTGGGGGTTTTCTATGAATAAACCTTTAGTAAACTAAGATCTGATTACTCTTTTTTCTCCTCACGCGGAGGTCTTGGAACAAGTGCTTTTTTAGACACTTTTTCTTTTTTAGTTTTAGGGTCAAGACCAAGATATTTTACTTGGAAAACATCTCCCATTTTAACTACATCAGCAACGTTTTCCGTACGTTCCCAAGCTAACTCTGATACGTGAAGCAATACTTCGTTTCCTGGTGCAGCAGTATATTCTACAACGGCTCCAAAATCAAGCATTTTAATTACTTTAACTTCGTAAGCTTCTCCCATTTGTGGTTTGAAAGTGATCGATTGGATTTTTGCCAATACTGCTTCAATTCCTGCAGGATCTGTACCTAAGATTTCGATTACACCTTGCTCGTCAACTTCGTTGATAACAATTGTAGTTCCGGTAGCTTTTTGTAATTCCTGAATTACTTTTCCACCAGGTCCAATTAATGCTCCAATAAAGTTTCCAGGAATAGTTCTCGTAATGATTTTTGGAGAATGTGCTTTTACGTCAGCTCTTGGTGCAGCAATAGTTTCAGTTAGTTTACCTAAAATATGTAAACGTCCTTCACGCGCCTGAGCCAAAGCTTGCTCCATAATGTCATAACGTAAACCATCAATTTTGATATCCATTTGGCAAGCCGTGATACCGTCAGCAGTTCCGGTTACTTTAAAGTCCATATCCCCTAAGTGATCTTCGTCTCCTAGGATATCAGACAATACTGCAAATTTCTCACCGTCAGTAATCAATCCCATAGCAATACCAGATACTGGCTTTACCATTTGAACTCCAGCATCCATAAGCGCCATTGTTCCTGCACAAACCGTTGCCATAGAAGAAGAACCGTTAGATTCTAAAACTTCAGAAACAATACGGATTGTATAAGGGCAATCTGCAGGAATCATATTTTTTAAAGCTCTTTGAGCTAAGTTACCGTGACCAACTTCTCTTCTTGAAGTTCCTCTTAATGGTTTTGCTTCACCAGTAGAGAAAGGAGGGAAGTTATAGTGCAGGTAGAATTTCTCTTCACCTTGTTCTGATGGAGAATCGATTTGGTTAGCCTCTCTGGAAGTTCCTAAAGTTACTGTAGCTAAAGCCTGAGTTTCTCCACGTGTAAATAAAGATGATCCGTGAACTCTTGGTAAGTAATCAACTTCACACCAGATTGGTCTGATGTCTGTAGTTTTTCTACCGTCAAGACGTACGCCTAATTCTAAAACTACGTTACGAACAGCCTCTTTGTTTGTTTTGTAGAAATATTTAGAAACTAAATCTCCGTCAGTAGCCAATTCCTCTTCGGTAAATAAAGCTTTTACTTCTTCTTTTACTTCTGCAAATGCAGCGCTTCTTTCGTGTTTAGCAGATCCAACTTTTGCAATAGCATAAATTTTATCGTATGCTGCAGCTTTTACTTTTTTGTATATTTCTTCGTTTTCTTTCTCACCTTCGTAAGTACGAATTTCTTTTTTACCAAAAGCAGCTTGTAAACGATATTGTGCTTCGATTTGAACTTTAATAGCTTCGTGAGCAAATTTAATAGCTTCGATCATTTCGGCTTCTGAGATTTCTTTCATCTCACCTTCAACCATTGCTACAGAATCCATAGAAGCTCCAATCATCATGTCGATGTCTGATCTTTCTAAATCTTCTCTGCTTGGGTTGATAACCAATTTTCCGTCGATACGTGCAACACGAACTTCAGAAATTAAGTTGTAAAATGGAATATCTGAAACGGCTAATGCTGCAGATGCAGCTAAACCAGCTAATGCGTCTGGCATAACTTCTTCGTCGTGAGACATTAGTTGAATCATAACCTGAGTTTCAGCATGGTAATCGTCTGGGAAAAGCGGACGTAATACACGGTCTACTAATCTCATTGTTAATACTTCACTGTCGCTTGGACGAGCTTCTCTCTTGAAGAAACCTCCTGGAAAACGACCAGCTGCTGCAAATTTTTCGCGATAATCTACCGTTAGTGGTAAAAAATCAACACCTGGGTTTGACGTACGAGCTGAAACTGCTGTTGCAAGTATCATCGTATCGCCCATTCTTACTACTACAGAACCGTCAGCTTGTTTTGCTAAACGTCCTGTCTCGATTGTGATGCTTCTACCATCACCCAAATCGATTTTTTCTACAAATAATTGTGGAATCATAAATTTTTTCCTTTTGATTATACAATGGGTTTTAGTTGTGTTGTAGTTGTTGTTGTGTAGTTATTGTTATCTAAAACCCAATGAAAAACCAAACTTTTTTTCTTGTAACAAATCCTGTCAGACTTGTGTATTGTAAAAACAAAAAGAGGCACTCTCGCACCTCTTTTCTATATTGATTATTTTCTGATATTCAATACTTTGATAATCTCACGATATCTGTTGATATCTTTCTTTTTCAAGTAATCCAACAAAGCTCTTCTTTTACCTACTAATAGTACAAGAGAACGCTCAGTGTTATAATCGTGACGATTTTTTTTCAAGTGTTCAGTTAAGTGTGAAATTCTGTAAGTGAACAATGCAATCTGACCTTCAGCGCTTCCAGTGTTTGTTGCACCACCGTGTTGTGCGAAAATTTCTTCTTTCTTTTCTTTAGTTAAATACATTCCAATATTATTTAATGATTTTTATGTATGTCGTACATCTTTTGTAAGACGGGTGCAAAATTAGATTAAAAAAACAGAAAAATCAAAAAAAAAAATAAAAGAATCTAAAAAAAGAATATCGATTCTTCTTTTTTGAATAATTTCCGCACTTTTATTTGTTTAATTTGACACTGTTATAGGTATTGAATATAAAACCCTTACAGGCACACCTCTTTGTTGTCCAGGGGTCCAGTTTTCATAGCTTGTTACTACTCTCATGGCCTCTTCATCAAGACCATATCCTAATGATTTTAGTATTTTTGGTTCAACAATTTTACCATCTTTTTCAATTACAAACTGAACGACTAATCTTCCGGAGATTTTATTAAGTACTGCTTCTTTTGTTTTTGTAAAGTTTGCGCCTATAAATTTATAAAAATCAGAAATTCCTTTTTCAGGTAAAGGTCTTGATTCCAAAACAGTGTATTGTCTTTCTTTGCCTTCAGAATTTATACTTTTTCCAGAAATAAACTTTCCGTTATCATATATATCAGTGTATTGATAGTTTGTAACTTCATTAATGCCTTTCCATTCACCATCTTTAAATCCATTTTTGACATTTCCTTTTGCAGCATATTTTTCGCGAATTTCTTCATAGGTGCCGTTTCCATTCTTAACCATCTGCTCATTTTTGGTATTCCAAAAATCATAAATTTTTAAATTGGAGCTAAATCCTTTTTCAGATTCAATATATTCAGCTTTTAATTTAGGATTTCCATTTTCATACCATTCAGAAAAACTGCCATTTAATCTTGATTTAATGTAGTTTTCTATTCTTTTTTTCTTGCCATTTTTATAATAGTAAATATATTCACCTTCTCGGGAAAAGCCGTCTTTTGTCTTAGAATTTCCTTCCATTTCTAGTACACCAGATTTATAATAATCTTTAATTTGATATAAATCTTTTTCGGTGTAATAATCTTTAATAATCCGATAAGAGAAATGCTTTTCTTTAGAAACATCTTTTCCAATTGAATCGTAATAGATGATTTTATCTGTAATGTTTTGTGAAAAAATCCACATTGGAAGTGTCAAAAAAAGAAAATGAAAACTTCTTTTCATAAAAATATAATGTATTAGTTATTTGGTTTTAGCAATTTCTTTCTCCTTTAATGAATAAGAACGACTCACATTATTTTCATCAGTCTTAGTTCCTGAAACTAAAATTCCTTTATCATAATTTTCAGTAAATGTAATTTTACGTTCGGCATCACTTCCCTGCCAGATGCCTTGCTTTAAACCATTTTTAATAGTTCCTTTTTCTGTTATAAAGTTATCTGTATTTTCATATTCTCCATTTCCATCAACTACGGTTTGTTCTTTATTTACATTCCAAAAATTAAGGATTAAAGTTTGAGCTGTTTTTGTTTTAGGATCCCAGGAATTCTGCTTCTCGCACTTTTTGCTTTGATTTTCGTACCAGGTGATTTCTTTTCCGGATTTATGATTGTCAGTATAATTTATAACAGATTCCTTTGCGCCATTTTTGTAGTAATAGATAAATTCACCATCTTTTTTCAGTATATCTCTGTCTAGAGTGGCGCCTGTCATTTTCTTTCTTCCGTTTTTATAAAAATCAGTAACCACATAGCGTACGCTTTTTTGGGAATAGTTTGTAATGATGCGTGTGTAGATTTGGTTTTCGGGCGTAGTTTCACGATATAATGAGTCAAGAAAAATTTTTTTCGAGACCATGTTAATTTGTGCAGATAGAGTAACTGAAATTAAAAGAAAGAATAATATGAAAAGGCTTTTTTTCATTTAGATCTATTTTTTGTAATAAAAATAGGGCTTCTAAAATAACTTGGCAACTTCCTGATTTACAAATTCTAAAAATCGTTCGTCAGCTTCTGTAAAAGGGTTTATTACGTGACTGTCAATATCAATTTGTCCAATGTTTACTCCGTTTACAAATAAAGGTACAACAATTTCTGATTTTACAGTAAAACTGCAGGCGATATAATTATCCTGAGCCTTAACATCCGGTACAACAAAATTGGCATTGCTTTCAGCGACCTGTCCACAAATACCTTTTCCAAATGGAATAACGGTATGATCTGTTTCGGCACCTACATAAGGTCCTAAATGTAAAGTTTTGTTATCATGATTGGCAAAATAAAAACCAACCCAATTATAATAGTCTATACTTTCGCTTAATAACTGACAGACTGCCAGTAATTTCTCGTCTCTGGTTGTATTTGTCTCAGCTACAATAGCTGAAATTTTTGGCTGTAATTCCTGAAATGTCATGATTTGAAAATTTTATACAAAAGTATTTAAAGCTGAACTCAAAAAATACATAAATTTGAAAAAAAAATCTTTTGAAAAAATATTTAGTACAATTTAAACCATTCCTTATTTTCATAGGGACTTTTTTTGTGGCTTATATTTTACTTACCCTAATTTATAAAAGTTATCTGAACAGTTTTGAGTCAAATAATATTGACGGAATTACTGCTGTTGTTGGCTCTAATATCTATTGGTTAATGGATGTTTTTAATTGTGATGTTCTGATTCAGAAAAGTTTATCGGGAGCTTATTTAGAAGTTTGGTACAATAAGCATTATGTTATTCGAATTGTAGAAGGGTGTAATGCAGTAAGTGTAATGATTTTGTTTATCTCATTTGTGCTCGCTTTTTCCGGAAAACTTAAAACGACTGTATTGTTTATCTTATCAGGAACTCTTTTTATTTATATTTTAAATGTGATCAGAATTGCGTTATTGGCTGTTTTGTTATTTCGCTATCCTGAAAAAGTACATCTTTTGCACGGCGTTCTTTTTCCTTTAATTATTTATGGACTTGTTTTCGCTTTATGGGTTTTCTGGGTAAATAAATTTTCAAAATATGCTAAATAAACTTTCCGAAAATAAATTCAGGATTATAATTACTATTCTGGTCGTTTTGTGTTTAGGGATTGTCAGGGCTTTCGAAAATAAATTGTTTTACGATCCTTTTCTGGTTTATTTTGAGTCTGATTTTAAAGGATTGCCATTTCCTCAGGTTGACAATTTAAAACTTTTTGCAGGACTTTTGTTTCGTTATGCTTTAAATACTGCTTTGTCATTAGTACTTATTTATACTTTGTTCAAGGATAAAGAAATCTTCAAGTTTAGTGCATTTTTATATGTGTTTTTTTTAGTTCTTCTTTTGGCTGCTTTTTTTATCATTCTCGAATTTTTTCCCAATGCAAACTGGCTGCTTTTTTATGTAAGAAGATTTATCATTCAGCCAATTTTTTTACTATTGTTTGTGCCTGCTTTTTATTATCAGAAGCAAAATCTTAAAAAATAACATTTTATTTAGCTTTTTATCCGGACTTTTTAAATAATTTTGCACTATGAATTTAAAGAAGTGCACAGGAGTATTTTTAGCGTTCCTATTGTTGGTATCCAACATAGGGTTTGCTTTTGATGTGCATTATTGCGGAGGAAAAATTGCTTCGGTTTCCTTAAGTAAGATTTCTCCTGAAAAAAAATGCTGTGGAGACAAAGAAAAAAAATCTTCCTGCTGTAAAGACAAGGTGGTTAAATTTGAAAAAAAATCAGATGATGCTACTTTTAAAGTTTTCTTTTTTCAGATTGCTTTTCCTGCAGTAATTCATGAATTTAAATCGCTTGGGTTTTTATCAGTTCCAAGTTTTAAAAGTAAAGAAGTCATTTCGTATTATGCTGATGCGAATGCTCCTCCTTTATATCAACTCTATCATCAATATATTTTTTACGCCTGATTTTAATGTTTAGAATCAAGCCATATTTGGTTTGTACTATACTGTTTTGGTTTTTCCTTCTGTATTCAGGAAATTAAAAGACAGTTTCTAATTAACATTAAAATCTTTTTTTATGCAAAAAAATATCATGCTTTTTATGATGATTTTGCTTTCCGTTTCTGTGTTTTCACAGGAAGATTTAGAGGAAGTAAAAGTTACCAAAAAGCAAAAATCACTTAAAAAATCCTATACGGTTACTGCTAATACAACCGTGATTACAAGCAAGGAATTGCTTAAAGCAGCCTGCTGCAATCTGGCAGAAAGTTTTGAAACGAACCCATCAATCGATGTGAATTTTTCTGATGCCTTAACCGGAACCAAACAAATAAAAATGCTGGGTTTAACGAGCCCGTATTTAATGATTACTGAAGAAAACATCCCTTCGGTTCGTGGTGCTTCCCAAGCTTATGGATTGTCTTTTACACCGGGAACCTGGATTGAAAGTGTTCAGATTACGAAAGGTGCCGGAAGTGTAATTAACGGATACGAAAGTATTTCGGGGCAAATCAATACGGAACTTTTAAAGCCTCTAAGTGATATTCCGTTTTTTCTGAATGCTTATGGCTCTACTGATGCCCGTTTTGAACTGAATACCCATTTCAATAAAAAAATATCTGACAAATGGGCGACAAGTTTATTTCTGCACGGAAATACGCGCGTAGCAAAAAATGACATGAACGATGACGGATTCTTAGATAATCCGTTAGGCAAACAAATCAATCTTTTGAACCGTTATCAATATTATAATCCGGACAGCGGTTTGGTGAGTTTTATCAATTTCAGGTATATGAATGATAAAAAACAAACGGGTGAAGTAGATTTTGATAAAGACACCGATCGTGGAACAATGAATCACTGGGGTTCAGAAATCAATACAGAACGTTTTGATGTATCGACAAAAATTGGTTACGTTTTTAAAGATATGCCCTATCAGAGCATTGGTTTTCAAAATGCTTTTAACAGTCATAAACAAGATTCATATTTTGGTTTAAATCAATACGATATTAAACAGAATAGTTTTTATTCGAATTTGATTTTCAATTCCATAATAAGCAACACAATGAATAAGTTTACAGCTGGTTTGAATTTTGCCTATGATCAATATCAGGAATTTGTAAATACAACTGATTATAGCCGAATTGATAATTCGGTTGGTGCTTTTTTTGAATACACTTATGATAATACGGATAATTTCAGTTTGATTTTGGGCGGAAGGGTTGATAATCATAACCGTTTAGGGTTTTTCGTAACCCCTCGTCTGCATATGCGATACAATCCATGGAAAGACGGTGTAATTCGTTTTTCTGCCGGAAGAGGAAAACGTTCTGCTAATATTTTTGCAGAGAATCAACAGCTTTTTGCAAGTTCGAGAGCCTTTTCAATCTTAGATAATAGTGGAAAAATTTATGGTTTAAATCCTGAAATTGCATGGAATTATGGTGTGAGTTTTTCTCAGAAATTCAAGCTTTTCAATAAAAATGCCGAAGCAGGTTTTGATATTTACAGAACAGATTTCCAAAATCAGGCAGTTGTCGATTTGATGCAAAGTCCACAAGAGGTTTTGTTTTATAATTTAAAAGGAAACTCATTCGCAAATAGTTTGCAGGTAGAATTCAATTATGAGTTAATCCATAACCTGAATTTAAGAACAGCCTACAAATACTATGATATTCAAACCGATTATTTAAGAGGTACTTTTCAGAGACCATTGCAGGCCAAACATCGTTTTTTAGGAAATCTTGAATATGAAACCCAATTAAATGATGGCAAACAATGGAAGTTTGATTACACCTTTAACTGGTCTGGAAAACAACAATTGCCATACACGGTATCAAATCCTGAAGCTGACCGATTTTCAGAATTTTCACCTTCTTATGCTGTAATGAATGTTCAGGTTACCAGAGTTTTTTCTCCAGTCTTTGAAGTATATGCAGGAGGGGAGAATATTGGAAATTACAAGCAGCAAAAAGCAATTTTAGGTGCAGAAGATCCGTTTGGTGCGAACTTTGATGCTTCAATTGCATACGCGCCAATTTTTGGACAAATGTATTATGCAGGATTACGATTTAAAATAAAATAAGCAAACAATGTCAAAAAGCAATGGCAATAACAAATTCAATAACAATAAATAATAAAAAGATGAACAAGATAATTTTAATAGCATTGATAACTTTTTTAGGATTTTCAGCTCAGGCACAAACTAAAAAAAATAAGAATTTAAAATACACTACAGAAGTTAATGGCAATTGTGAACAGTGTAAAAAACGTATCGAAAAAGCGGCTTTTAGTGTTCCGGGTGTAAAAACTGCTAATTGGGACATCAGTTCTCACCAGCTAACAGTGATTTTAAACGAAGAAAAATCATCAACAGCTGATTTGAATAAAGCTGTTGCAAAGGTTGGTCATGATACCAAAGAAGTAAAAGCAACTCAGGCAGATTATGATAATCTGCATTCTTGCTGTAAGTATGAAAGAGAATAATTAGGAAGCCCGGGTTTTGAAAAAAGCCCGGGCTTTTTTAATAGTTAATTTATCTTTAAAATACCGTATTTTATTGTGGTTAAATTAAATTATTGTTACTTTCACCAACTAATAAATGTAACCAAACCTGATATGAATAATTTCGACTGGACTCAATTAATAAACCCTGAATTTTACATCACATTAAGCATTGGAGGTTTTCAGATTGGTTTATTTATTGTTTTGTTTATCGTTTTTGCTGAAACAGGACTTTTTGCAGGCTTTTTTCTGCCAGGAGACAGCTTGTTGTTTTTAGCGGGAATTTACAGTCGGGAATTAATAGAGAATATGGTTTATATTCCTAATGATTTTTTAAACGTCTTTTTACTGGCATTTATGGTAGCAGTAATGGGGGTTTTAGGAAATATGACCGGATATTGGTTTGGCGCCAAAAGCGGATATTATTTATTCAAAAAAGAAGATAGTTTTTGGTTTAAAAAGAAATACCTCTTACAATCGAAGGATTTCTTCGAAAAGTATGGAGGTAAAGCTATTATATATGCAAGATTTCTACCAATTTTCAGGACATTTGCCCCAATTATTGCAGGTATAGTTTCTATGGATAAAAAGAAATTTATGTTCTATAATATTTTGAGCTCTTTTCTATGGTCTTTTATTCTGATTTTTGCAGGTCATTACTTATACGGAGTATTTTTAAAACAAGGAATCGATCTGAAACATCATATCGAATATATCATTATAATCATTGTGGTTATATCTACATTCCCTGTTTTGTTGAAACTTTTAAAGAAAAGACCAATTGAGAAAATCTAATTTTTAATCTATTTAAAATTTAGCTGTTTCCAAAAAGATTAAAAATTGATCTTGCAAAACGCGAATTATTTTTTTCTTCCACAGTTTCATAACAAGAGAAGCCTAAAATAATTTTAATTCCCGGAGGTATGCTGTTTAAGATGTCTCTTTTTTGTTCATCCAGAAGCAATTTTAAACTTGAAGCTACTTCAGCATTATACTTTAAATAAGAAAGGATAAGCAATGTAGAAAAGTTTAAAACTTCACGTGCTGTTTCACTTTTGATGCCAACTTCATTCGAAATCATTTCAGTAATTCTGGCTTTTTTGCTGGTGAAAATTTTTTCTAAAAAGTGATTTCCTTCTGATTTATAATTTTCATCCACAGACAAAATTCTCGAAGAAGTAAAATCAACTTCTTTGTAAAATGTTGATTCTGGTACAAGCTCAGTCATTTCGGCTAAAGCTTTTTCATCAAAATTGTTATAGCATCCCATTAAAACAGTTCCCAGCGACACATCGATAGCCTTAATTAGTAAGGCATCATTTTCGAAATAGAATTTGTTAAGTTTTGAGATGACATTAGACGAGATAAAACGGCGTAGTTCAATTTGTAGATTTGGGGTCATAATTGTTACGGGATTAGTTAATAATTGCTGTCAATAAACCGATTAAATGTGGTATTTTGTCGATTATAGTGATAAAAATATAAAATAAATTAACATATCCAAAAAATAAGTTAAATATATTATTTTGACTTTTCTGCAATTTAACTAATAAATTATAGTATTATCAACGAATATCATACTTTGTCATAATACCAAGTAGCATTAATTTAGAATAAAAAAAAGATTTTTTATTTGAACGACCATAAAAATAAGAAAATACTTAAGTGTTTATAAGCGATTAAAACAATAAATTTCTGTTCTGCCAAACTATAGTAAGAAATAATCCCATATAAATAATGCACATTAAAAAATTGATAAAACCGGAGGCTAAAAAACCAATTAGTGAACCTGTTGCAGCCTTAAATGCTCTTCTATGATCTTTAGAATCGTATAACATTTCACCTATAAATGCCCCTGCAAATGGGCCTATAATTATTCCGAAAGGAATTGGGGCAAGGATGCCAACTATAAGACCAATATTAGTTCCCCAAATGCCGTATGAGCTGCCGCCAAAACGTTTAGTTCCCTTGGCTGGAATCACATAATCTAAAATCGTGATAATAATCATGATGATAAAAGTAATTCCTAAAACCCAGTAATTATTTTCAACCGCTTTGGTTAAATACAGTAATAACAAACCAACCCAACAACTTGACAGCCCGGGTAAAACAGGCAAAAAACTTCCCATGATTCCTATAGCCATGCAGATAAAACCAAGTAAAACTAATACTAAATCCATACTAAAAACCGTTGTAAATTTTAATTGTAAATTTATGTCATCTATTGAATCATCATTTATAAAGTAATGAAAAAATAGTTCATAATTTCTCTTTGAAGAATATTTGCAATACAAAGTTTACCAAAAAATAATCGTATTTTTACAATATTAGTCAAATCAACATCAAAATCTTGAAACGTTTTTTTCTTTTTTTTGTTTTCATATCTTTAAATTCTTGTCAATATTTTGAGAAGCAGATACCTTCTGAAAAAGAATTGCTTCAAAAAGAATTAAAATCAATCAACTGGAAAGTAGTTGATGAATACCCCTCTGTGCCAGACTGCGAGAAAATCAGCGATAAAAGTCAGCGACAGCAATGTTTTTTCGAAATCATGTCGCAGCTTATTCAGGAAAAACTGGATATAGATACACTCTCCATTTTGTATCCCGAATTAGATACCATAGAAGTTAAAGTAACTGTCTTTCCTAATTCGACCCTGGAATTTGAACCACAGTTCCCTAAAGATTCAGTGACTTATGACACGATAAAAATCGATAGTATTCTCCGCGCACGATTGATAGATTTTCCAAAAGTGAATCCAGCCATTAAACGTGGAATTCCCGTTAAATCACAATTTATTTTACCTGTCATTCTTAAGGAAAAGAAAAATAAACTAAATGAGAAGGATTTAAAGTAGCTGTTCCTGCTGTCCGTTATATCTTTTTATTTTTAAAGAAAAAATAAAAAGGATGTCTCTACCATCAGGGCTAGGCAGTAAGATTCAAAAGAAAATTATACTTTAAACCGACGGTTTTTCCATTCATAAGAGCCAAACAAACTGTATAAAGCTACAGCCGAACTAAAAAAGGGATAAAACAGACTACTCAAAAGCCAACTTTTTAGATGGCCTTTAGTCAAATAAAGACTGGTGATATAAAGCAAGACAAAATCTATAACAAACTTAAGAAAAGCAAATAAAACAAAAATAGGATACGACCAGATTCCGAAAAGGAGAAATAAAAATCCAATAACAAAACTCAAATTTCCAAAGAAAACAATCAATCCCAATAACTTTCCAAACGAACTTTGATACGAGCTTGTCTTTGCCGCCCAGCGTACTCTTTGATAAAATAAGGCTTTCCAGGTTTCAGTTGGTTTGGTGGTTATGATAGCTTCTTCACTTTTTAAATAATGAACTTCTTTTGGGAATCTCTTATTTGCTTTTTGTAATAAAAAAACATCATCTCCGCTGGCAATTTTATTGTTTCCTTCAAAGCCGTTTAAGCTTTCAAATAATGATTTCGTATACGCAAAATTGGCGCCATTGCACATAAAAGCATAGTCAAGTCCAAAACTTCCAATGGTAGCCCCTTGCAGGCTTGTTAAATCCAATTGCTGGAAATGATCTAAAAATGATTTTTTGCAATCATACCTAACTGCCCCTGCGAGCATCGAGATTTTATTTTCCTGAATATAATTGTCGAATGATAAAAGCCAGTTTTCAGGAACAATACAATCGGCATCGGTGGTAATAACCCATTCGGTTTTTACATGTTGCATTGCACTGGTAATCGCGTCTTTTTTAGGGGAATTTGAAACCCGAATGTTGTCAATTATCGAAATTTGGAATTTGGAATTTAAAACTTGAAATTTATCTGTTGAATTATCATCAACCAAAATCACTTCAAATAAATCAAGTGGGTAATTTAATTTCGAAAAGCTTTCTAAAAGTAGCGGCAAATTTTCTGTTTCATTGCGAAACGGAACTATAATCGTAAAACTTGTTTTAGGTTCTAAATCTGATCTTTGATATTTTTTGACTTTGAAAAAGCCATAAATCAGCAAGCCGATTGTTATAACATAAATTTTTAATATGACGAACAATATCAGACTCATGCAGCAGTTTTTGTTTTAAAATTCAAAACATAATAACTTCCTAAAACTACAGGAAGAACTACATTTAAAAACCACATTAAAGTGCTGATGAAAACCACAATCCATTCGTTTACGCCTAAAATTCCAAAGAAATAAATCGCAACGCTGCCTTTTACCGCAAAATCCAAAAACTGAAATGTGGGTAATGAAGAAGCCAAAAAATAGACAGAAGTAATAGCGGCCATTAAAGTTAAATAAGGTAAATGAACTTCAAAAGCGAGAAACAAAAAGTAATATTGGTGCGAGAAAACCAAATAACGGCAAATGCCTAAAAATATATTTTTCTGATGAACTGGTTTAGGGATTTCATTGATTTTATGAATCAGTTTTTCAATTGAAAATCCTTTTACTTTTATCTTTTTTATTGAAAATAACAGAATCAGAATCAATACAAATCCGCCAAATAAAATCAATACTGATTTTGTGGTAATGACATCGTAAAGTGCATTGAAATATAACAAACCGAAAATGCCAAAAATGATGGTCAAAATCATCTGGATCCCGTTACAGATTAAGTTCAGGAACACCACTTTTTTAGCTTCCGCTTTAGGATAATACAAAGCTTTTCCGGCGTATTCCCCAACTCCGTTTGGAGTGAAAATGCCGGCGGTTAAGGCAGCTAAAACCTGTTTTGTTGCTTCTCCTAAAGATATCGGATATATGACTCTGGCTAAATTCTGCCATTTTAAAATTTCAAAAAAGCGATTCAGCACGCTCAACAGCAAGATAAATCCAACTCCTAAAACCGACTGATTTTTTCGGAACAATACAATGAACTTCTGCCAGTCGAGTTTATTATTGTTCGCCAGCTGGTCGTAAATAAAATAAAATGCGCCGCCAACAATCAAAAGTTTGGCCAGAAGAACAAGGAATTGCTTAGCTTTGTTAGGAATTGAAATCATGCCGCAAAAGTAGTCAATTTGAGAATGAGATAATGTGGCAATTAGTAAATTAGAAAATGATTTATTCGAGATTCAGATAACTTGAAACAAAATAAACTTGACAAAAGAACGTATCATATCATGTTTTCTATTATTACTCCTAATTTCATGTAATAAAATCGAGAATAAATCGTCTAGTTCGTATGTTCGAATTATGGTAGAAAACTCATGTGGCTATAATGATGGAAATGGAAAAGTTGTTATTCCGCTTGGGAAATATAAATTTCTAAATCCAATGGATGAAAAAGGAATGATATTGGCTGAATTAAAAGACAAACACGGTTATATTGATATTAATGAAAAGATAATTGTTCCTTTTGAATATGATGATATTAATCTATTTAATAAGGATTTAGCTTGTGTTAAAAAAAATGACAGATATGGTTTCGTGAATCGAACCGGAAAAATTGTAATTCCTATTCAATTTGATAGTGATAACGATTTTGAAGATTCAGGATTAGCGCTTGTAGAAAAAAATAAAAAGTTTGGTTTTATAGATAAAACTGGAAAAGAAATAATTCCAATTATTTATGATGATGCGAACCAAAGTACATTCGACAGTTTAGTTGTTGTGTCGAAAAATAAAAAATGGGCATTTTATAACAATCAAGGAAAACAGAAAACAGATTTTATTTATGATGAAATAGTTCTGACAAGTTTTGAGAAAGATAATATTGCAGGAAATACTTTTTGGAAAAACGGTTTAATTTTAGTTAAAAAAAATAATCAAATTGCGTATTTAAATAAAAACTTAAAAGAAATAATTTCTTTTGGGAAATACAACACCGGCGAAAGATTCAATCAAAACAGAATTGCAATTGTTTCTAAAAATGGAAATTACGGAATTATTGATGAATTTGGGAAAGAGCGTGTAAAGCTCGAATATGACACCATAGAAAATCCCGAAGAGTCATACCATGAATCTGAAATTTTTGCTGCTAAAAAGGATAATCATCTGGTTTTACTTGATGAGTATGCAAAGAAAGTTTATGATAATATAAAAAACTTCTCTTTTGATTATTGTCGTTTAAATAAAAAAATTGAAAAAATTTACCATATTCAGAATTTGAATGGAAAATATGGCGCAATCGACACAAAAGGAAAATTGATAATTCCAATTATTTATGATCAACTTGAAGATTTTGCAAGCAATTATAACGCAATTGTTAAATATAAAGGAAAATTTGGATTAATCGATTCCAATAACAAAATAACTTACCCAATTGAGAACGAATTAATTTACGCTGACACTAAGGAATTAGATTATTACATTGTACAGAAAAATAACAAATTTGGAATAATAGATAAAAATCTAAAACCGATTTTTGATTTTACCTTTCAAGAGATATCGCCTTGCTTCTATGATACTAAAAATAGATTTATTGCTAAACAAAATGATAAGTATGGCGTTATAGATCGAGCTGGAAGAATCATTATTCCTTTTACATATAGTGAAATGTCAAATTGGGTTGAATATGGTCCTGGTGAAAATTATCATTTTGTGACAAAAGACAACAAACAAGGTTTGATTACAAAACAAGGAAAAACAGTTATTCCTGTTGTTTATAATAGTCTTTTTTATCATGATGATAAAACAATTATTCTCTCAAAAAATGGAAAATATGGAGTAGTTACAATACAAAACAAACCCGTTATTCCTTTTATGTATGAAAAAATATATGTTGAATCTATTTTTGTGCCTAAAAAGAAAAAAAATGAATTTTATGTGTTACAAAATGGAAAATACAATATAGTAAATAATAAAAACGAAGTCATTAGATCTAATATTTCAAAAAAAGAAATAGAAGAAAAAATTCTTCGATTATAATTAAAAAAGTGACAAAAGAACGCATCATATTAGGTATTGACCCTGGAACCACAATTATGGGTTTTGGACTGATCAAAGTAACCAATAAAAAAATGGAATTTCTGCAATTGAATGAATTGCAGCTTTCCAAATACGATAATCATTACCAAAAACTGAAAATTATTTTCGAAAGAACTATCGAATTAATCGAAACACATCATCCGGATGAAATTGCAATTGAAGCTCCTTTCTTTGGTAAAAACGTCCAGTCGATGCTGAAATTAGGTCGTGCGCAAGGCGTTGCGATGGCAGCCGGACTTTCAAGGGATATTCCAATTACGGAATATGAACCTAAAAAAATAAAAATGGCGATTACCGGAAACGGAAACGCCAGCAAAGAACAAGTTGCCAAAATGCTGCAGCAGCTTTTAGGTTTAAAAGAATTACCCAAAAATTTGGATTCGACTGATGGTTTGGCGGCAGCTGTTTGTCATCATTTCAATTCAGGAAAAGTAGTGGCCGGAAAAAGTTATTCTGGCTGGGATGCTTTTGTCAAGCAAAATGAGGATAAGATAAGAAAATAAGTATATTTGCCGAAATTAACATAATCTTTAACTAATGACAAAACTTAAATTTATTGCGTTTATTTTATTTGCAACACTTATTTCTTCATGCTCTTCTGATGACAACGGTGATAACCAATCAGGAGACTCTTATTTTAAATTTACTTATGATGGTAAAGTGCAAAATGTAAAAACCTGGGAAGCCATTAAATTAGGTGATTTAATAGAAGTCACAGGACAGTCCGCAGATGGAGGAGTGGGAATCGATTTTAAATTCAATATTTATGGAAATTTATATGAAGCTTTTACCTACGGAACTGCTATTACAAGTAATATCCCTTTCTTGGAGGCTTCAGAACATTTTACATCTAATACTTTTACATTCACTTTAGAAAATTTGAATACGACAAACAAAACAATTCAGGTAAAATTTTCTGGAAAGGTTTATGATGATCCATATGATCATGAATCAGATTATATTAATGTAAGTGGATCATTTAAGGTTTCATATAAAGATGATCCATCATCATCTCTTGAAGGATATGGGACTTTTGCAAAAATAGACGGAAAAGACTGGCATGGTTTATCTATGAGTAGTACAGTTGAAAATCAGGAAACAAAAATACTTTACGCAGAAAATGACAGTGAATATATAATTGGTATTGCTTTTCCTAAGTATGGAGCAAAAGCAGGAACTTTCTCTTTTACCAACAATAATTTTGCAAATAGAATTACTTTTCAAAAATATGATTTATCAACACATGAATTTATTGATTTTGATGTTTCAGGAACCATAACTTTTACCACTATTAATGATTCTTACGCAGCTGGAACATTTAGCCTGACAGCAACAAATCCATTAACCAAAACGAAAATAATAATTTCAAACGGTAATTTTAAAGAAGGACTTTAGTGAAAAAAACATAATTTAGTATTGATTATTGAAGAGCAAGATTTAACTTGCTCTTTTTTATTATGTCAGGAATCTACATTCACATACCATTTTGCAAACAAGCTTGTCATTACTGCGACTTTCATTTTTCGACTTCGATGAAAAAGAAAGATGATATGGTTTTTGCATTGGCCAAAGAAATTGGTATGCGAAAAAATGAATTTGAGAATGAAATTGTAGAAACGATTTATTTTGGCGGAGGAACACCTTCAGTTTTAAGTAATGAAGAAATAAATTTTTTGATTTCTGAAGTTTATAAGAATTACAAGGTCATCGAAAATCCTGAAATCACTCAGGAAGCCAATCCGGATGATTTGTCTTTGGAACGGATTTTAGAATTATCTAAAAGTCCGATAAACCGCTTAAGTATCGGAATTCAGTCTTTTTATGAAGAAGATTTAAAAATGATGAACCGCGCTCATAATTCGGCAGAAGCCAAAAAATGTCTGGAAGAAGCGATTAAGTATTTCGACAATATTTCGCTCGATTTAATTTATGGAATTCCAGGAATGACTGACGAAATGTGGAAACAAAATATTCAGACCGCTCTGGATTTTGGTATTCCGCATATTTCGAGTTACGCTTTGACAGTTGAGCCAAAAACAGCTTTGAGCAAGCTAATTCAAACTGGAAAAATTGCAGAACCTCAGGATGAAGCTGCTTCAAATCATTTTATGATTTTAGTTGAAATGCTTCAGAAAAATGGTTTCATTCATTATGAATTATCCAATTTTGGAAAAGAAAATTATTTCTCTAAAAACAATTCAGCTTACTGGCTCGGGAAAAAATATATCGGAATCGGACCTTCTGCACATAGCTATGACGGTGAAAAAAGAGGCTGGAATATCGCTAATAATTCGCTTTACCTAAAATCAATTCAGGAAAATAAACTTCCCATAGAAACTGAAATTCTGAATACATCTGATCGTTATAATGAATATATTATGACAGGATTACGAACGATTTGGGGTGTTTCTTTGGAAAGAATTGAAAATGAGTTTGGATTGGAATATCTAAATTATCTTCAAAAACAATCTCAAAAGTTCTTAAATGATGATTTACTTTCAATAGAAAATAACATACTGAAACCCACTCTAAAAGGAAAATTTTTAGCGGATGGAATTGCTTCAGATTTATTTTATCTAAATTTGTAAGAGTAAATGAAACGCTGATTAAATTCGTAATATCCGCGTTATAATAGCTGTAAAACTTGTTCAAAATGATTGCAATTATTGAAGATAAATATCAAATTGACCTTTTGAAACCCATTGATATCTCAATTCCTTTAACGAATACAGATGAAAACCCAATTGCATGGTATATAGAAAAGCCGGTTATTGAACCCGTAGTTTTTGGAGACTGGATCGGCAAAGTTTCTGAAGGAAAATCATCGACTAATTTCAATAATATTTTCTTTAATCCGCATGGGCATGGTACGCATACGGAATGTTTAGGGCATATTACAAATGATTTTTACAGTATAAACCAATCTTTAAAAAAGTTTTTCTTTTTTGCCAGACTGATTACCATCGAACCTGAAAAAATTGAGGAAGATTTTGTGATTACAAAAGAGCAGGTTTCAAATGCTCTCAATAGTTCAGATTTTTCAAAAACAGAAGCAATTATTATTAGAACGCTTCCTAATCAAAAAGATAAAAAATCAAGAAAGTATTCGAATACAAATCCACCCTATTTGTCTGAAGATGCAGCGGTTTTTATCCGCGAAAGCGAAATTCAGCATCTTTTAATTGATTTGCCAAGTGTTGACCGTGAGCATGATGAAGGAAAATTGTTGGCGCATAAAGCTTTTTGGAATGTTAAGGACACACATAATTTAAACAGCGATGCACGTTTTGAAACGACAATCACAGAAATGATTTTTGTGCCAAACGAAATCCAGGACGGAAATTATCTTTTAAACATACAAATTACTTCTTTTGAAAACGATGCAAGCCCGAGTAAACCGGTTTTGTATGCATTGGAAACTTTTGATAAATAATTTTCAATTCAGTTTTGATTAGGTTATATTTACTAAAGCCAAATTAGTTAACATTGAAAGCATCAAAGAAACAGAGTTCATATTCGGCCAGTAATTATTTTGCTGGAATATGTCCTTTTTTGGTGTTTTTTGTTTTGAGTTCTACAAAATTATTCAGCCAGGACGAAACAAAAAAAGACACCTTAAATTTTATTTATTACTCGGATAAAATAATGGTAAGAACAAATCTCAGTACCCAGACAGATGCCTATTTTTTAGACAATGCAAACGGACCTGATTTGGATTTGCAAACTAATAACAGTTATAAGCTGTTTCTAAGTATTGATTATAAATTTATCGGTTTTAGTTATGGTTTTTATCCTAATTTTTTTGGAGGAAATAACGATGAAGATTTAAAAGGAAAATCTTCTTTTTCAGATTATAATTTCCGCTTCTTTTTTGGCAGATGGATTCAAACAGCTCAATTTAGCAAAACAAAAGGTTATTATGTAGCCAATATGACTGATTTTGTACCTGATTGGCAGCAAGATAAAGACCTGTATATTCAGTTCCCGGATTTCAAAATCCTGCAATACGAGATGTCAACTTCGTATCTGTTTAATCCTAAATTTTCCCTTAAAAGCACAACTTCCTTTACCGAATGGGAAGAAAAGAGTGCCGGCAGTTTTATACCGTCATTGATTTATTCATACAACAGGATTACTTCGAAAACAGAAACTCTGGATGGTAAACAAAAAGAGTTTGACATCCGTTTGGCTGCAGGGTATCATTATAATTTCATCATTCATAAAAACTTTTATATTGCACCACATTTAGCTCCTTCTATTGGAGTTAAATTTTTAAAGGATAAAAGTATTAGTTCGGGAGTTGAAACTATCGAAAATGAAACCTATTTCACCCAAAATCTCGAAGGAGGGCTAAAAATGGGTTTTAACAGCGATCGTATACTTTTTGGAGCAAGTTTAAATTTTAACAGCAGTTCTTATAATGAAGATAAAGCTACTGCTGTGACCAATGACAAAGTCTACGGGTTACTGTATTTTGGTTATCGTTTTGATGCTCCGGAATTTATAAGTAAGCCAGTTGAAAAAGTTGGCGAAAAAATGAAAATGTAATACCCAATAGCCTTAAAAATTGTTTAAAAAGATATAATATTTCCCATGCCATGAACCAAATTACGGTCTCTATAGATAAAAGCAAACTTGATATTTTGTTTATTCAAAATTTTCTAAAAGATATTTACTGGGCTGCCGGACGGACTATTGAAGAAGTACAGACTACAATTGATGCGTCGGTTTGTTTTGGAATTTATTTGAATGAAAAACAAGTTGGTTTTGCAAGGGTAATTACTGATTATGTTGTTTTTGGCTATGTAATGGATGTTTTTATTGCAGAAGAATATCGTGGAAAAGGATACTCTTCCATTTTAATTCAGCATATGATGAATGAACCATTGCTGAAAGATATTAAAATCTGGCGTCTGGCAACAACAGACGCACATTTTTTATATGAAAAATTCGGATTTTCTAAACTGAGTCATCCTGAAAAAATGATGGAAAAAATACTATGATGAATACAATTGTTAAACTCGAAGAAACGGCTTTATTTATTTTCGGAATCTATTTATTCAGTCTTTTAAGTTTTGAATGGTGGTGGTTTTTGGTTTTGATTTTAGCCCCCGATTTATCGATGCTGGGATATTTATTTGGAAATAAAAGCGGAGCGTTTTTTTATAATGTGTTTCATCATAAAGGAATTGCCATTTTATTTTATATTTTCGGAGCATATTTTAAAATTGAAGTTCTGCAATTAGCAGGAGTTATTTTGCTGTCACATTCTGCAATGGATCGTATTTTTGGTTATGGCCTTAAATATGAAAAAGGTTTTAAATACACTCATTTGGGTGAAATTGGTAAATAAACAATTATGAATTTAGAAACATTTTACGAATATTGCCTTTCGAAAAAAGGTGTCAGTGAACATTTTCCTTTTGATGAAGATACTTTGGTATTTAAAGTAGGCGGAAAAATGTTTGCTTTGTCATCTTTATCACAATGGGAAAACAATCAACCCTCTGTCAATTTAAAGTGTGATCCGGAGCGTGCTCAGGAATTAAGGGCAGAATATGATGAAATAAAACCGGGATTTCATATGAGTAAAGTTCATTGGAATACAGTTTCGTTAAACGGAAATTTACCGGCTGCTTTTATCAAAGAACTCATAGATCATTCGTATGAATTGGTTTTCAAAAGTTTGACAAAGAAAATTCAGAATGAAATTATTGATCCGAGGTAAAATTTTTACTGAACAGGCGGAGCAATTAGAAAATTAGGCATTACATTTGTAAGGAATGTCAAAAACATAACACTCAATTAATTTGCAACTTAGTAGTTTATAGAATATGAAAGAACAATTTAAAAAATTTCTGAACGAAGAGCAAGATCCTAAAGCGATTGAAAAAATTACTTCAAAACTCAATGATTTATTGATGAAAGGAGAGGAAGTAGGATATATTGCAGTTCAAAAAAAACCTGCAATTACTGTTTTTCCGGATAGTATTGTATTAACGAATAAAAGAATTATTATTTGTAAACCTAAAAATCTGGGTCTTTCAATGGATTTTACAGATTATACCTGGGATGATGTTGCGGGAGCTTTTGTAAAAGAAAATATTCTGGGTTCAGAATTTTCTTTTAATACCAATACTGATTTGTCAATTTCAATTGATTATATTCCAAAAATCCAGGCCAGAAAAATATATACATACGCAAAAGAACAATTGGATTTACTTAAAAATCCGGTGACTATAGCAGCTCCGGTTTCAGAAACTATTCAGGCAGAAGAGCCAGAGGATACAGTTGAAGAAATTGAAACAGAAGAAGTAACTAATTTTGCAGAAATTTTACCGGCAGCTCCGTCTTACACAGAGACTTTCGAACCAATTCAACAAACTCAGTCAACAGGTGAGCGTAAATTAAGTGAATTATCTAAAGAAGAGCTTTTTGATAAATTACAGAATTATAAAAAACTGCTGGATAATGGCTTAATTCTCCAGGGTGAATATGATAATTACAAAAAAGAAATTTTAAGTTATATGTAATAAAAAATCCGAAGTTCTAGACTGCACCTAAAAGTTTAGACAAATTTATAATTAATTTTGATAATGATGAGCTCGATATTGTATCGGGCTCATTTTGTTTAAATTTGACTTGATTCTTTCTCTATTGTAATAGATAATATAATTTTCGATATCTTGTTTTAATTGACTTATAGAACTGTACTTTTTAAGGTAAAACAATTCGGATAATATCCCGAAGAAGTTTTCTATAATCGCATTATCCAGACAATTCCCTTTTCTGGACATACTCTGTACGATTCCTTTTTTTTTCAATAAATGCTGGTATTGTTTCATTTGGTATTGCCAGCCTTGATCAGAATGTAAGGTCAAATTAGTATTGTTTGGTATTTTCTTAAATGCTTTTTTTAACATCACGACCACTTGACTAAATACGGGTCGTTCCGCTAGCTCATAACTGATAATTTCTTGGTTGAATAAGTCTATAATAGGCGATAAATATAGTTTTTTCCCTGATACATTAAACTCGGTTATGTCGGTTGCCCATTTTTTATTTGGAGCTTCTGATTTAAAATTGCGTTCCAAAATATTAGGTGCGATTTTGCCCTGTTCCCCTTTATATGATTTATATTTTTTTATTCTAATAATGCTTTTTAGCCCTAATAGCTTCATCAATCTGAAAACTGTTTTATGATTGATAGTTATCCCTTTATTGTTTAATTCGTCGGTAATTCTTCTATAGCCATAACGACCTTTGTGCTTGTGATAAATGGATTTTATAAATTCTTTTATAATTTGATACTTATCCACAGATTTGCTTTGTTTTTCATAGTAGTAAAAACTGCTACGTGCCATATTAGTACGATTCAAAAGTAAATCTAAATCATATAAATGCCTTAATTCCATTATGGCTTGCGCTTTTTGGCTGCTTCTTCGGCTTGAATTAAGGCTTGTAGCTTTTTTAGCAAATCGTTCTCACAGCGCAGGGCTTCAATTTCCAAGAGAAGTTCTTCTTCCCTGGATAATGGCTTGTCTGATTTGCGTTTTTTACGTTTGAAATTGCTCATAGATTTGGGCCTGCCTTTGGGTTTTGGTTGTAATGCTTCAACTCCAAAGTTAGCAAAATCTTTTTGCCATTTTAACAGAATAGATGCATCGGCAATATTAAACTTCACCGAGGTCTCGCGTAAGGAAAGTGATTCTTTTTTAATGGCTTTTAGAACCTTTAACTTAAAATCAACCGTATAATTATGATTCCTTCTAGGTAATAAGCCCTCTTTGCCGTATGCTTTATAAAAAGCTACCCATTTACGGATATTGGACTCGTCCAAACCCTTCAATCTTGAAACATACACGTTCGAATAATGTTTCTTTAAAACTAATTCTACACATTCTAACTTAAATGCATAATTGAATTTTACTTTTCTGTCCATAAAAAATACCCCAAATAGTGTCTAACTTTTTGGGGCATGTTCATTGAACTTCGGATTTTTTATTTAATTTTTTAGATTGCCTACCATTCATTAACTTTATTGGCATCCATTTTTAAGAATATAAAAAGTAAAATGGTGAATCCCCATAAACCAGATCCTCCATAAGAAAAGAAAGGCAGAGGTACACCAATTGTTGGGAAAATACCAACTACCATGGCAATGTTTACAAAAAAGTGAATGAATAAAATTCCGGCAACACAATATCCGTATACTCTGCTAAATTTTGTTTTTTGTCTTTCAGCTAAATAAATAATTCTTAAAAGTAATCCGGCAAATAATGCAATAACAATAAAGGAGCCAACAAATCCCCATTCTTCGCCTACAGTTGTAAATATGTAATCAGTGTGCTGTTCTGGTACAAAACCACCTTTTGTCTGTGTCCCCTCTAAAAAACCTTTTCCTGTCCAGCCTCCTGATCCTATAGCAATCTCAGATTGGTTAGTATTGTATCCGATACCTTTCATATCGACTGTTTTTCCTAGTAATATATTGAAACGATCTCTGTGATGTTGTTTAAAAACATGATCAAAAACATAATCAACTGAAAAAACAAATGCTGAAATAATGGCCAGGAGTATACTGCTTAAAATAATATTACGGTCAACAGCTCTTCCTTTAAAATGTATAATAGCCAATACTGCGAACGCAATTAAAATGACAACATAAGGTTCTAAAATGAGTGTTAGTACAAATAAAAGTATGGTTATGAAACCGGTCCATACATACCAGGCAGGCAGTCCTTCCCGATATAAAACAATAATGAAAATACTATAAATTAAAGCACTCCCGGGATCCGGTTGCGGCAAGATCAAAATTACAGGCAGGAATATTATGGCAAGAGCCTGTATTTGACGATTGGTTTCCTTAAGATTAATTTGTGTGTCGCTCAGGTATTTGGCTAAGGCCAATGAAGTAGCTGCTTTCGCAAATTCTGATGGCTGAAGTGTAAAGCTTCCGATAGCGTACCAGCATCTTTGTCCTGCAATTGTTTTTCCAAAGAGAAACAGTCCGGCCAGCGATAATAATGCAACTCCAAAGATGATACTGGCATATTTTTCATAGAATTTACCGTCAACGAATAAAACAACGAAAATTAAAGGAATGGTACAGCCAATAAATATTAACTGCTTTTCATAAGTTCCTTCTGTAGAAGATAAGGAAGACGAATATATGTTTAACCACCCCAGAATCACCAGAATACTGTAAATGATAACGCTTATCCAATCAATATTTTTTTTTACACTTTGATTTTTCATTTTAAATGAATCCCTTATTAATTTCGTTTGATGGAATCAGCTTTGGTTTTTGGAATTATTCTTTTGCTTTTTGCAATTGAGTCTTTTCGTTTAATTTCTAACTTAGCAACATTTGCAATAGAATCCTTTATTCGTATTTCTTTTTTAACACTTTCTGAAAGTCCGCCTAATTTTGCATATTCGCTTTGAAGGCTTTTGTTTAAAACCCTGACTTCTAAATCCGTTCTGGAAATTTTCTTTTTTAAATATTTTTCTATCATTAAACTCGCAATAGGTCCGGCAATCGAAGCTCCAAAACCACCATTTTCAATCATAATTGCAATCGCAATTTTTGGATTGTCTTTTGGTGCAAATGCAACAAATATAGAGTGATCTTCAAGCTGAACTCTTTTACCGTCAATCTTCGCAAAATTTTCAGCCGTACCTGTTTTTCCACAGATGTCTATGCCTTCAACTTTTAATCTGCTTGCTGTTCCCATATTATAAACATCAAATAAACCGCTTATGATTGGAGGGAAATATTTTTTATCAATCGATGTTGTGTGTTTTGTTGTAAATTTTGAATCGATGCTTTTGCCTTCAATCTTTTTTATGATGTGAGGGGTGTAATAATAGCCCTGATTCGCAATTGTAGCCATCATATTTGCCAGCTGAATTGGTGTCATTACAACTTCTCCCTGCCCGATAGCATTTGAAACAATAGCAGTACTTTTCCATCCTCCGTTAGGATACATTTTTTTGTATGTTTTAGAAGTTGGAATTTTCCCTCTCTTACCAGTTGGTAAATCGTAACCCATAAATTCACCTAGCCCAAAACTTTTAAGGTGATTACTCCACACATCTACTGCAGCAGCAGGTTTTGTGTATTTATTAATTGTTCGCATGTAAGAAGTTGCGAAAAAAGTGTTGCATGATTGGTAAATAGCTCTGTGTAATTGCAATTGGCCTCCACTGCAGTGACATCTCATAAATCGCCCTCTTGCATAACTGAAACCATGATGACAGGTAACAGAAAAATTTTCATCAATTACACCCTCTTGTAAAGCGACCAGACCTGTTAATATTTTAAAAGGGGAACCGGGTGGGTATTCCGCCAAAAGTCCTCTGTCATATAACGGTTTAGCTATTGAATCACGATATAAAAGTGTGTAATTCTTAGAGCGCTTTCTTCCAACTAAGATTCCCGGATCGTATGACGGAGCGGTTACGAGTGCTAAAATTTCACCCGAGCTAGGCTCAAGAGCAACGATACCGCCTCTTTTATTGATCATCAATTCTTCACCATATTTTTGAAGTGCAGCATCAATAGTTAAATTAATATCTTCTCCCTGAACAGCTATAGTATCATATTTTCCGTTTTTATAAGAACCAATTTCTCTGTTGTATTTGTCTTTTTGGATATATTTTACACCTTTTATACCTCTCAGGATTTCTTCGTAGCTTTCTTCAACGCCTTGCCTACCAATTAAATCACCACTATTGTAATAAGGGTTTTTTGCAATCTGTTTTTCGGTTACCTGTGTGATAAAACCAAAAATATTAGCACCACAATCAACTTCATAATCACGAAGAGAACGTTTTTGAAAATAAAAACCTTCATATTTTCTTATTTTCTCCTGAAAAGCTGCAAATTCTGTCTTGTTAAGCTGTGCTAAAAAAACAGATGGTAGTCTAGGGCTATACACCTTCGCTTTGGCTATTCTTTTATCGTATTCTTCCTTAGTAATATTTAATAGTTGGCAGAATTCAGCGATATTGAGATTATCTTTAATTTCTCTTGGAATCACCATGATATCATAAGATGACTGGTTTGCAACAAGCAGTTTTCCGTATCTGTCATAAATATACCCGCGTTCAGGGTAGTCATATTTTATTTTGATGGCATTATTTTCTGATTTCAGTTTGAAAGAATCATCAATAATCTGCAAATAAAATATCCTGATCACTAGCAAAGATGCTGCAATAATAATTAAAGTGGGCAGCAGGACTTTTCTCATCGTTTATTTGGCTTAATAAGATAAATGATTATGATAGAAATGAGTATTGTAAAAATCGAACTAAATAAAGCGCGGAGCAAAATATCCCAAATGAATTTAAATTGGAAAGCTTCCAGTATAAATAAAACTATATGATGTAAGAAAACAGAAACTAAAATAAATGAGAAACGCTCAGGCGTTAAGGATTCGTTTAGCTTGATAGTTTGATATTCATAACTCAATCCGAAAGAGAATTTGAAAATATAAGGTCTGTAATAAGCTAAAATAACACAGGCTGCTGCATGAATACCTCCTGAATTACAAAACATATCCATTGTAATACCCAATAAAAAACTCGAAATTATTAAACCGGATCGATTGCTGTTTACAGGGTACAAAATAATATATAAAATATACGGGTAAGGACTTATGTATCCTAAGAAATTCATGTTGTTAAAAATAACAATCTGAATTGCAAGTAACATAATAAATCGAAAAATATTGACTAACAGTGCGCTATTCATCTTTTTCCTTGTTTTTATTTTCTAAATTAATAAGTTCTTCCCTTCCCTTACTTTTAATAATATAAACATGTCCTAAATTAGTCATGTCGTTAAATAATTTGACATCAATGGTATAGAATGTTGTTTTTGTGTCTATATAATATTTATCAATTACACCAATATTTATATTTTCAGGAAAAATTACAGATTGTCCACCTGTAACAATAGTATCTCCTTTTCTAACAGAAGCCAGTCTCGGAACATCGGTTAATTGAACAGTCCCTGTACTTTTACCGTCCCAGGTCAAAGAACCAAAATGATTTGATTTTTTTAATTTTGCATTAATCTGAGATTTCATATTCAATATACTAATCACAGTAGAATAGTTAGGGGATGTATTGTCTACAATACCAATAATTCCTAAACTATTAATTACTCCCATATCTTGTTTAACACCTTCGTTTGATCCGGAATTTAATGTAATATAATTTTCGTGTGTGCTATACGAGTTATGAATTACTTTAGAGACAATAATATCCGCTGGCTTAACACCTTTAATACTGTCAATCATCGGTGCTTTTGTTGTGTCTTCTATGTTGAATAAAAGACTTTTTAATCTTGCGTTTTCAAGTACCAGTTCGTCATTTTCAGCTCTTAAATTCAAATACTCATTTACGCTGTTTATTTTTTCATAAACGCCACCACTAATAAAGTTAGCAGAGCTGATAGTCCTGCTTCTGTGAAATGAGTGAGATTGGATTGTGAGTGCCAACGAAATACCTAAAAGCAGCAAAAACAGCAAACGATTACTGTTTTTTATAATGAAATTAAAAATTTGCTGCATTTCTTGTTTGGTTATTTTGTTTCAGGATATGCTTTGAGTTCAAATTTTTTTAGAGTCAAATGATTTATAATTTAACTCTAAAAAATATTGATTCTTATCTTGTCTTATTTGATTAAGATACTTTTAAATTTTGCAATGTTTTTAAGTGCCATTCCCGTTCCGCGTACAACTGCTCTCAACGGATCTTCGGCAATGTAAACCGGTAAATCTGTTTTTTGAGAAATACGCTTGTCAAGACCTCTTAACATTGATCCTCCACCAGCTAAATAAATACCCGTATTGTAGATATCTGCTGCTAATTCTGGAGGAGTCTGAGATAATGTTTCCATTACTGCATCTTCGATACGCTGAATAGATTTGTCTAATGCTTTAGCGATCTCACGGTAAGAAACATCAACTTGTTTTGGCTTACCTGTAAGTAAGTCTCTACCTTGTACTGACATATCTTCTGGCGGTCCGTCAAGATCTTCGATAGCCGCTCCAATCTGGATTTTTATTTTCTCTGCAGTACTTTCTCCTACGAATAGGTTGTGTTGCGTACGCATGTAATATACAATATCATTTGTGAAAACGTCACCCGCAATTTTTACAGATTTGTCACAAACAATTCCGCCTAATGCAATTACAGCGATTTCTGTTGTACCACCTCCGATATCTACGATCATGTTACCTTTTGGCTGCATAATGTCGATACCAATACCAATTGCTGCTGCCATTGGTTCGTGAATCAAGTAAACTTCTTTTCCGTTTACACGCTCACAAGATTCTTTTACAGCACGCATCTCAACCTCAGTAATTCCAGATGGAATACAAACTACCATTCTCAATGCTGGAGTAAACATTCTCTTCTTTAATGCAGGAATACTTTTAATGAACATATTGATCATTTTTTCCGAAGCATCAAAATCGGCAATTACACCATCCTTCAAAGGCCTTATGGTCTTGATGTTTTCATGTGTTTTACCTTGCATCATGTTGGCCTCTTTACCAACAGCAATGATTTTGCCGGATACTCTATCGCGTGCTACGATAGAAGGGCTATCAATAACAACTTTATCATTATGAATGATTAAAGTGTTTGCGGTTCCAAGGTCTATCGCAATATCCTCGGTCATGAAATCAAAAAATCCCATAAGTTTTTTAGGGGTTTAAAATGTTATAAAATAATTTATCGAACAAAGTTAAACAAATTAATGTTTAAAATGACGTGTTCCTGTAAATACCATTGCAAGATTATTTTCGTTGCAATAATTTATGCTTAATTCGTCTTTTATTGAGCCTCCTGGTTGAATTACAGCAGTTATTCCTGCTTTTTTAGCTAATTCTACACAGTCAGGAAATGGGAAAAAGGCATCACTTGCCATTGAAGCACCATTTAAATCAAATCCAAAAGCTTTTGCTTTATCAACAGCCTGAATCAAAGCGTCAACTCTTGAAGTCTGACCTGTACCAGATGAAATCAATGTTCCGTTTTTAGCAAATACAATTGTGTTTGATTTTGTATTCTTGCAGATTTTAGAAGCAAAGATCAAATCTTCGATCTCCTGAGCAGTAGGTTCTGTAATTGTAACGGTTTTTAAATGCTCTTTATTATCCGTAATATTATTTCTGTCCTGAATTAACAATCCGTTAAGACAAGTTCTTACTTGACGAGATGGTAATTCAACCTCATTTTGAACTAAAATAATTCTGTTTTTCTTCTCTTGTAAAACCTCAATCGCGTCATTATCATAAGCTGGCGCAATTACAACTTCACAGAATAATTTATTGATTTCCTGAGCAGTTTCTAAATCAATTTTAACGTTTGAAATTAAAACTCCTCCAAAAGCAGAAGTCGGGTCGCATGCTAAAGCTGCTAAATAAGCTTCGCTGATTGTTTTTCTTGAGGCTAAACCACAAGCATTGTTGTGTTTTAGGATCGCAAATGTTGGTCCGTCTGTTTTAAATTCAGCAATTAAATTTACTGCAGCATCAACATCTAATAAATTGTTGTATGATAACTCTTTTCCGTGAACTTTTTTGAACATTGCATCGAAATCTCCAAAAAAGAATCCTTTTTGGTGAGGGTTTTCACCATATCTTAAAACTTGACCGTTTGCAATACTTTCTTTGTAAATCGTCTCGTCTGTATTGAAATAATTAAAAATAGCTCCGTCATAGTGAGATGAAACGTGAAACGCTTTTGTTGCAAACAATCTTCTGTTTTCTAAAGTTGTTGCCCCATCTTGCTCTGTAATCAAATCTAAAAGCAAGCTGTATTCGTTTACTGAAGCTACAATCACAGTGTCTTTGAAGTTTTTTGCACCTGCGCGGATTAATGAAATTCCGCCAATATCAATTTTTTCAATAATATCTTGTTCGCTTGCACCTGAAGCAACCGTTTTTTCAAAAGGATATAAATCAACAATCACTAAATCAATCTGAGGAATATCAAACTCTTTCATTTGCTCAACATCACTTTCGTTGTCCTGACGATTCAAAATACCTCCAAAAATTTTTGGGTGTAATGTTTTAACTCTTCCTCCAAGGATTTCAGGAAACGAAGTTATATCTTCAACAGGAACTACCGGAATACCAAGGTTTTTAATAAAATCTTCAGTACCGCCAGTTGAATAAAGTGTAACATTTTGCTTGTGTAATTTTCTAACGATTGGCTCTAATCCATCTTTCGAAAAAACAGATATTAATGCTGATTGTATTTTTTTAGTTGTGCTCATTGTGTAGTTATAATTTTCAGACTGCAAAAGTAGTTTTTTTTGATTATATATTTAAAGGAATTCTTGTAACATTATATTAAAAAAATCTACTGATGAGTTAGTTACCTTTTATTAGGTTTTTGATTTAAATTTATTGAATTTTACTTTATCGAAAAAACGAACATATGCTACTTTATCTTAGGTTATTAAAAGAAAGTCTTAGCTTTGCTGTTAATGCTTTACGAAATAATAAATTACGGACTTTATTGTCATTGTTAGGCGTAACTATTGGTATTTTTTCGATAATTGCTGTACTTGCCGCTGTTGATTCACTCGATCGGAAAATTTCAAAAGATCTGAGCAGCTTAGATAAAAATACAATTTATTTAATGAAATATAACTTTGGCCCATCTGAAATTCCACAATGGAAAAGAGAGCAGTTTCCAAATGTAAAATATGATGAATATATTGCCCTGAAAAATTCCCTAAATAATACCGATCAGGTAGGTTATCAGTTATTCGTAAATCGTGAAACTTTAAAATATGATTCGAAAACTGTTGCCGATGTAAATATGATTCCCTCTTCTTTCGAAATGGTTGATATTGACGGATTGAGTTTTGACAAAGGAAGATTTTATACTGAATCCGAATCGAATTCTGGAACTCCCGTAATTGTTTTAGGTTATGATATTGCCAACGGACTTTTTGGAGAAAGCGATCCTATTGGAAAAAATATTCGTTTATACGGACAGCGTTTTACGGTTATCGGAGTAATGACAAAACAAGGGGCAGGGTTTTTCGGGGACAGTAATGATACCTCGGTTTATTTTCCGGCTAATTTCCTGCGTAGAATGTACGGCGACAGCGATTCGATGACACCAGTAATTGTTTTAAAACCGGTAAAAGGTGTAGATATGGATGCTTATAAAGCAGAAGTTGCCCAAAAACTAAGAGCAATTCGCGGAATGAAAGCAGGGGAGATGGATAACTTTTTTATAAATGTACTTTCAGGCTTTACAGATTTTATTGATGGAATTCTCGGTCAGATGAATGTGGTAGGATGGATCATCAGCGGGTTTTCTCTTTTGGTAGGAGGTTTCGGAATCGCCAATATTATGTTTGTATCAGTAAAAGAAAGAACCAATTTAATAGGGATTCAGAAATCGCTGGGGGCTAAAAACCGATTCATATTATTTCAGTTTTTATTCGAGGCCATAATTCTTTCTGTAATCGGTGGGATCATTGGTTTACTTATGGTTTGGGGAATTGCGTTTGTTCTAACAAAAGCGCTTGATTTTGAATTTGTCTTAAGCGTTGGAAATATAATTTTAGGAACAACCCTGGCTGCTCTTATTGGATTAATTTCTGGAATCTTGCCAGCTATTTCGGCGGCAAATTTAGATCCTGTTGAGGCTATTCGGACGGGAATGTAGTTTTTAAGGTTTCGTTTTAATTTGAATTAGTGGTTTTACAAATTTAACTTCCTCAGGGAATTTAATTTTTGTTTTATCCCATTTAATATCATCTGAAGAATAATAAGATTCATCATTTCTCTTATATTTCAAAACAGTATCTTCTTCTTGGGTTGTTCTTCTTACAATACAGAAATCACGATCTCTGATAAAACACTTCAAGGATTTACGTAAATCAAAGAATATCTTCGATGTCAATGTGTCAGATTGTGATGCGATAAAAGTTGCATTTCGAAAGTTATCTTTATAATTCAATTTTATAAATTCATAAAGGTTTTTATTTGAAATTTCAATTAAATCTTTTGGTTGTAAATTTATAAAATAAGGAATAATGTCTGCATTTGGTGTTCCGCATATAAATCCTATTCCTTTATTTTGAAAGTAGTATGCTGTAGAATCAGTGTTTATAATAAAGGTATTTGTTCCATAGACTAGCCAGCCGGGAATAGGAAGGTTTGGAGGAATGGTATCGTTGCCGGTGATTTTTCCCTTACTTTCCTTAGAAATTATATAATGAATATTTTCTTTTTGATTTTCTTTCTTGCTACAATTCGAAAGAAATATACAAATAACGAAACTAATAAAAATTTTAGCCATGAAGAATAAGATTTAAAATTAAATATATAAAAAAATCTCACCTGCAATGAAGCGGATGAGATTTTAATATTTTTAGAAGTTTTAAAAACTATTTTCTAATGTCATTGTTCTGAATCAAATCAATATATAAGTTGATCTTATCTTTCAATTCTTTTCTTGGTGTAATAAAGTCAAGGAAACCGTGCTCTAAAAGAAACTCAGCAGTTTGGAAACCTTCCGGCAAATCTTTTCCTGTGGTATCACGTACAACACGCGGGCCAGCAAAACCAATCAAAGCGCCAGGCTCAGAGATGTTGATGTCTCCCAGCATAGCATATGATGCAGTTGTTCCTCCTGTAGTTGGGTCTGTACATAAAGAAATGTATGGTAAACCGGCTTCGGCAAGCTGAGCCAATTTTACAGACGTTTTAGCCAATTGCATTAAGGAATAAGCCGCTTCCATCATACGGGCTCCACCAGACTTGGAAATCATTACAAAAGGTAATTTGTTTTTGATCGCGTGATCAATACCTCTTGCGATTTTTTCACCTACAACTGCTCCCATAGATCCACCAATAAAGGCAAAATCCATACAGCAGATTACAAGTTCTCTTCCTTTAGATTTTCCTACTCCAGTACGAACAGCGTCTTTAAGGTGCGTTTTTTCCATTACATCTTTCAGTCTCTCAGCGTATTTTTTTGTATCCACAAAATGCAGAGGATCTTTTGATGTCATGTTTTTATCTAACTCAACAAATTCGTTGTTGTCGAATAAAATTTCAAAATAGGTTGCGCTTCCAATTCGAACGTGAAAATCATCTTCAGGGCTTACGAACAGATTTCTCGCTAATTCGTCAGCATCAATAATTTTTCCGGTAGGGGATTTGTACCACAATCCTTTCGGAACGTCCATCTTGTCTTCTGTAGCAGTCGTAATCCCTTTTTCCTGTCTTTTAAACCAAGCCATATTGAATGTTTTATTTGTTTGAGGTTTCAGATTTCAAGTTGCGAAACCTGAAGCCTGAAACTTTAAACTTGAAACTTTTTTATTATAGTGTATTCACGTTATTCAAATCTGCAAAAGCTTGCTCCAATCTTGCGTTGAATGTTACTTCGCTTTCACGAACCCATCTTCTTGGGTCATAATATTTTTTGTTTGGAGCATCCGGACCTTCTGGGTTACCAATTTGAGATTTCAAATAGTCAAGGTTTTTAACCATATAATCACGGATTCCTTCAGTATATGCGAACTGTAAGTCAGTATCAATATTCATTTTGATCACTCCGTAGCTAATTCCTTCTCTGATTTCTTCAAGTGTAGAACCTGAACCTCCGTGGAAAACGAAATCAACTGGATTATGTCCTGTATTGAATTTCTTTTGAACGAAATCCTGAGAATTTTTTAAGATTTTTGGAGTTAATTTTACGTTTCCTGGTTTGTAAACACCGTGAACGTTTCCAAAAGCAGCAGCAATTGTAAACTTAGGACTTACTTTAGATAATTCTTCGTAAGCGTAAGCTACTTCTTCTGGCTGCGTATATAATTTAGAGCTATCAACGTCAGAGTTGTCAACACCATCTTCTTCACCACCTGTAATACCAAGCTCGATTTCTAATGTCATTCCCATTTTGCTCATTCTTGCCAAATATTCTTTACAGATCTCAATGTTTTCTTCGATTGGCTCCTCAGACAAATCGATCATGTGAGAACTGAATAATGGTTTTCCTGTTTCTGCAAAATGTTTTTCAGATGCATCTAACAAACCATCGATCCAAGGCAATAATTTTTTTGCACAGTGGTCAGTATGTAAAATTACAGTTGCACCGTAAGCTTCTGCTAAAGTATGAATGTGTTTTGCTCCTGCAATACCACCTGCGATTGCCGCTTTTTCACCTGCATTCGATAATCCTTTTCCAGCATTGAATTGTGCTCCTCCATTAGAGAACTGAATGATAACCGGAGCGTTTAGTTTTGCTGCAGTTTCAAGAACGCCATTAATTGTGCTTGATCCGGTTACGTTTACTGCCGGAAGTGCAAATCCTTTTTCTTTTGCATAATTAAAGATTTCCTGAACCTGATCTCCTGTAGCTACTCCTGGTTTAATATTGTGTGCCATTGTAATTTTTTTTAGTTGTTTTTAGGTTTTTAGGTTGCAAAAATAAGAATTAATTAGCATTAGAACGGATAATTTATCCCAAAATTTAAAACTGAATGCCCAAAATTGTATTCTCTGAACCAACGTTTGCCCGGTTCATCCGCCGGATTATAAGTCTTAAAGCCTAAATCTAAACGAATAACAAAAAAGCTCAAATCATATCGCAAACCAAATCCGCTTCCTAAAGCAATTTCTTCGAAATCGTTTAAGCCAGAGAATTTTGCCTTTTCATCAGTTACATTATCGAGTACATTCCAGATATTTCCGGCGTCAGCAAAGATTGCACCTTTAACATCTCCGAAGATTTTGAATCGAAATTCCCCACTTAGGGCGAGTTTCATATTGGCTTCATTAAAGTCATTTACTGCATTTGTACTTCCCGGGCCTAACGCATAAGGCTGCCAGGCTCGATTGTCATTTGATCCTCCGGAATAATAACTTCGTGAAAAAGGAATATAATCTGAGTTTCCAAAAGGAATTGCAATACCAAAAAAGCTTCGGACAGCCAGTACTTTTTCTTTGCCAAAATCCCAGTGTTTAATATAATCAAATTCGGTTTTAATATATTCTGAATATTCCAGATTGAATATTTCGTAATTGCCTCTTGAGTTTTTAGGAAGACTTGCTACGCCTGAAATGGCAGATAATAAAGTTCCTGCTGATTCTATTTTAGTTTTAAACTGATAAAAAGTATTATCTGCCAAATCTTTTTTGGTTGTTTTAGTAAATGTATAACTAGTGGCCAAAATAAAGTCATTTTCAGTCAGACGTACCCTTCTTTCTTCTATACCCTGAACGTCTTTGTATTTTGAATCCGATGCTGTCAATGCTGTTCTGTTGTTTATAACATCATTAGTAAAATCAGAGGCTCCTTTAGGTATAGTCAGGTTTTTATTGGCTTGTTCTTCTGGTGTATCTCCCCAGTTGTTGTTATTGACATTGTAATCTTTTCCAATACTATTCAATTCATCATAAGAAGAAGTATATACTTTAAAATAATTATCCGGATTCAGATTACGAACATATTGCGCATTAAGTAGATCTAGTTTTGCAGAATTGTATCTTTTTGGAGACCAAAGGTAAGACAGGCCGCCTGTGAAGTTTTCCTTGTCTAGTCCAATGTTTCTTTGTTTAGAAAAACCGGCGGAAATTGACGTGGACGGGATCATGCTTTTCGGAATAATTTTTTCTGTTCCAAAAGGCATTAAAATTCTTGGGAAATTAAGTTTCATGTCAACTCCATATTCCGAAACATTAAAGAAATTATTATTAGGATTGGCCATGTCTTTTGATGAGCCTATGTTTACACGAGCAGAAATTTCTAAGGTTTCAGCCCTGTTAAATACATTTCGAATTGTTTCTGAAACACTGGCTCCAATTCCAAAATCCTGAATATTGGAATGTGTTAAATCTAAGCTTGCGCCAAAGCTGTATTTTTTTCTTGGTGTCAGATAGACTTTTGCAATTAATGATTGTGCTGTCGAATCTCGTTTATCAACTTCATATTGTATTGATGGGTAATTGAAAATTTTCAGATTGTTTAAGTAACGGGAGGAAAGAGTAGTCCTGAAATCGGCATAAGTACCTCCCTTTGTAATAAAAATAGCATCTGTAATAGCGCGGGGTTTGTATTTTAATTTGTCATAACTATACAAATTAAAGTTGTTGTAAGTGGTGCTGTCCTTAATTTGGCTTTTTGCTCGTGCAGGAGAATAATCAGTATAAATATTTACGTCACTTATTTTATACAGCTTAAAAGGTTCTGTCCTGCTGGAATCTTTTTCCTGAATACTGTTGTCTTTGATGATTAAATTTATGTCTGCCTTATTTTTTTTGCCAATGGTATCAACATCAAAGGTGACATATGTAGGCTGGAAATAGTAGGCTCCGTGATTTCTAAAATAGGTAGTGATACGATTTTTTTCTTCTTCAAAATCACTGGTTTTGAATTGGTTGCCTGATTTTAAAAATGAAGGTTCCGGGTTTGTTTTATATAATGAATCCAAAGCTGGTGTGCTTATGTTTTGTCTAATAGAATCCAAAGTAAAAACATTTCCGCTTGTAATATTGTAGTTGATTTTTGCTTTTTTATAGCCTACCGTGTCAATGTTGTAATTCATGGCTACATTAAAATAGCCATTGTTAAAATAATAGGATTTTAAACGAACTAATGTTTTTTTGGTTTTTGAAGTATCAATAATAACAGGAGGCTCACCGGTTCTTTTTAAGAATTCATGAATTCCTTTGTATAAAAAAGACTGTCCAAGACGGTCTACTTGTTTAGCAGATAATATTTTAGATTGGCGCTCATATTTTCCGGGATTATTTTTAAATTTTGCCTGATAACTAGAATCAGGATTTAATTTTGCCAGATTATATAAATTTAAACGCAGACGAAATCCTAATAAGTTACTGTTTGGTTTCTGATACATCTGATCTGAAGCAGTTTCATCATTGGTAGATTTGCCGTTTACAATAATATCATTTTTTATAAGTAAATTTTTTCCGTCCGGAACTCGTTTCACTGCATTACAAGCACAAATAAGTATTGCTATTAGAATAAATGCTGTTATTTTTGTAAAAATCTTTTTCAAGTGTTTTTAAATATTTAATTCAAAAGTACATTATATTTTATGATTAGTAAAAACCAAATAAAACTTATAACAGGTTTACATCAAAAAAAGCAACGTTTTGCTAATCAATTATTCTTTGCTGAAGGAATAAAGGTAATTCAGGAATTATTACAGTCCAATTTTGAATTAGAGTATTTATTCACAACACAAAATGATTTTGAAACGGTTGGGACTTCAAAACGTATTCCTGTTACTGAACAGGAACTTAAAAAAATAAGTGCTTTATCAACTCCAAATACATGTTTGGCTGTATTCAAGATCCCTGCCGAAAATACAATAATCGACTCGGGCTTAATTTTAGCTTTAGATGATATTCGGGATCCGGGAAATTTAGGAACCATTTTAAGGCTTTGCGATTGGTTTGGAATTCAACAAATTATTTGCTCAAAAGAAACTGTCGATATCTACAATCCAAAGGTAGTGCAGGCCACAATGGGATCTATTGCCAGAGTAAATGTAAATTATGTCGATTTGAAATCTTTTATAACAAACGCAAAATTGCTTGTATTTGGAACTTTTATGAATGGCGAAAATATTTATCAATCAGTACTGCCTCAAAACGGAATCATTATTATGGGTAATGAAGCCAATGGTATTTCAGCAGAAATTGAAAAAACAGTAACAAGCCGACTCACAATTCCCAGATTTGGTAAACTACAAAAAACCGAAAGTTTAAATGTAGCCACCGCTACTGCTATTGTTCTTAGTGAGTTTAAACGAAATAGTTAGGCTTTTGTTTTAATGAAAAGTAAAATTTATTAAAATTGCTCTTGATTTCATCGAATCTATGTTGTCTGTCCATGGACTCGGCTGACCAGGATTATCACGAACTAATTCATCTGTTATTCCAAACATACCTCTGATGGAGGGAGAAAAAATAAAATATTCAGAAAAAATATCGATGCCAAAACCAATTTCATAAGCAGAACTCCATGATTTAGTTCTAAATGTGCCCTCAAAGTTGTCGTCTTTTGACTTTGAATTGCTGGATAAATTTAGAGTGGTAGAAAGCCCTCCTGTTAAATAAGGACGGATATTTCCTGTACGTAATGCCGAAAATTTTAATAGTAACGGAAAATGAATATAGGTACTGTTCACCTCTCTTAAATAATCACTTTCTGAATTTCCTACTCCCGAAAAATGCAAATCTCGTTTTGTGTAGTATAAACCCGGTTCAAAACGCAAATTTACATATTCCTGTAGTCTTAAATCTGCAACAACCCCAACATTAAATCCTGTTGTTTTCTTTACCTGGATATCTTCTGTGACTTCTTTATAATCAAATTTAAAATCAAAGCTGTTAAAGCCTAAATAATAACCAAAGTATAAACGTTGTTTCTGCCAGTTTTCCAGATTAATAATAGGATCTTTGCTAAACATACTTTTAGCAAATTGTGAATATCCCTGTGTGGATAATGTTAATAAAATTAAGACTACTGTTTTTTTCATACTATTTTTTTGAAGCAGAATATATCGTTGCAACTCCAAAAGTCTGAGGCATTGCCACAACTTCTATAAACCCAATTTTTCTTAAAATATTGTTTAGCGCTTCTCCATAAGGAAAAACAGCAGCAGATTCTGACAAATAACCATACGCTGAATTGTCTTTAGAAAATAATTTGCCTATAACTGGAAGTATGTTTTTAGTATAAAAACGATACCCTTGTCTATAAGGTGTTTTATCAGGAACTGAAGTTTCCAGAATTACAAATACACCATTTGGTTTTAAAACCCTTAAAATTTCAGCAAACCCTTTTTCTAAATTCTCAAAGTTTCGCACTCCAAAACTCACTGTGATAGCGTCAAAATAATTGTCTTCAAAAGGCATGTTTTCAGAATCACCTAATACTAATTCAATTCTGTTTGAAAGATTTTTTTCTTCTACTTTTTTTCTTCCAACTTCCAGCATTCCTGCAGAAATATCTAAACCAATAATTTTTTCGGCTTTGCTTTGTGCCATTAAAATTGCCAGGTCCCCGGTTCCGGTAGCAATATCAAGTATAACTTTTGGCTTTGAATCAGAAACTATTTTTAATACTTTTTTACGCCATTTTACATCTATTCCAAATGAAATCACACGATTTAAGTTATCGTAGTTTCCTGATATAGTGTCAAACATTTGTGCAACCTGTTCTTTTTTGCCTAAAGTTGAGTTTTTGTACGGAGTTATTTTTTCAGACATTTTTTTTATTTACGCAAATATAACATAAAGTATTTAACTGCAATTGTGTTTCTTAATTAGGATTGAATGTTTTTAGATATTAATTGTATTTTGTAAAATCACTAAAAGTGGGTATTGTAGGTAAAGTATTTATTGGTGAATTTAGCACTTGTAAAAATGTTAATATTTTTTCAATGATAAATAGAGATACAATGACCCAAATCAAGTGGGTGCTCCTTGCGCTTAGCATCTCATTTGTTCTTGTAAGCTGTTTTGAAAGTACTGTTTTTGAGAGCAGTATTATATTTAAAGTGCAAAATACGTTCTTAGGATTAAATTTGTTTTTGGAAATTTTAATTTTCTTTGCCTTTAGTACCTTCGTGGTATTTGGTATTAAGGGTTTTTTTGAGATGTACTCTCAAAAAATATCAAATGTTATTATATTCCTTTCAGGGGTATTTTTAATATTTGTAATTTTTATTTTATGTTATCAAATATTGTTTCAAGAGTAGGTCATTGCTCTAATCATTTGATTTAAAAAAAACATCCTCAATTTTTGAGGATGTTTTTTTTTATTTTTTAATGTATGTTTCGTAGGTATAATCATAAAGATGGGTTTCGTCTTTATAGTTGGCTTCGGATTCTACCAGTTGCCATTCCCTTTCATTGATTACAGGGAAAAAAGCATCAGCTTCAAAAGTGTGGTGAACACGTGTTATTTCAATTATATCAGCATATTGTAATCCAAGCGTATAAATTTCGCCTCCTCCTATAATGTATGAATCTTCATTTTCGGGGCACATCGCAATTGCTTTTTCAATGCTGTCAACCACTATGCAGCCTCCCGGGTTATAATTTTCTTGTCGGGATATAACAATATGTGTTCTGTTAGGCAGTGGTTTTGGAAAGCTTTCGAAAGTTTTTCTTCCCATTATAATATGGTGATTAGTAGTAAGCGATTTGAATCTTTTAAAATCGTTTGGGAGATGCCAGACTAATTTGTTTTTCTTTCCCAAGGCATTGTTTTCGGCAACAGCCGCTATCATTATAAGCATAGTGTGTTAAAGACTAAATTTTATTTTCAGGATTTTCATTGATAGAAGACTCTAATTGATTAATTCTCTTCTGCTGAAGCGCAACCAATCGGTCAATCTGCTCTCTTTCCCATTTTTTATTCATAAATCGATCTGTAATGTAGATTTTTATGAAGTGCAAAATAAAGATAAAAAACCATAAAGTAATGATCCATGTACACCAATTTTGTTCTGTTCCAATACTAAAACCAAAAAAACGATTAGCTACAAATAAAAATAAGCTTCCTAACAAAAAAAGAACAAAATGAAAATATAAAGCTTTTTTCTGTCTGATTCTTTTACGGGCATACTCATATTGTTCATGTACTTCTTTTTCCATAATTTATTCAAAATAAGATCATAAAGTTATAATTTATTTTGAAAAATCGCTATTTTGAATAAATAATATTTGATTCAAAATGGTCTTAAAATCCGAATTTATAAATTAAAAAGCCTAAAATTATCGATAGTGTAAAAAATATATTTCTGGTTGCTATAATCATAAATCATACAGGGTACGTATTGATTAATCAGATGAATTTGCGAACTTTGAAGGTATAAATCTAAAAATGAAACAGTTATGTCTTTAAAAAAGCAATTTATCAAAACAAAACCGGTGTGTAAGGTTACATTCTCTGTCGAAGCCAAAGATGCGAGCTCAGCAGCTGTAGTTGGAGATTTTAATAATTGGAATCCAGAAGAAGGAAGTTTGAGCAAGTTAAAAAACGGAACATTTAAAGCGACTTATGACTTAGTAAAAGATGCAATTTATGAGTTTAAGTATTTAATCGATGGAGTTTATGTAAACGATCCGGAAGCAGATTCTTATAAATGGAATGATTTTGCCGGAAGTGAAAACAGTGTTTTAGCTGTATAAAAAAATCCGCTTGAATTGAAGCGGATTTTTGTTCTTATACAGCAACACTACCTTTTATAGCAGGGTGTGGATCATAGTCAACAAGAGTGAAATCATTATAATCAAAATCAAAAATGTTTTTGATCTCTGGATTTAAAATCATTTTTGGTAATGGCTTTGGTTCGCGAGTCAATTGTAATTCTAATTGCTCGAAATGATTGTTATAAATGTGTGCATCACCAAATGTATGAATGAATTCACCGCATTCTAAATCACACACCTGAGCAATCATCATGGTCAATAATGCATAAGAAGCAATATTGAAAGGTACTCCTAAAAAGATATCAGCACTTCGCTGGTACAACTGACACGAAAGTTTTCCTTTTGTTTCTCCTTTTTCGGTATTAGGACTTGAAACATAAAATTGAAAAAAAGCATGGCAGGGAGGTAAAGCAGCTTTATTATCAGATACATTTTCTCCAAATGATTTCTTCGTATCCGGTAAAACGGAAGGGTTCCAGGCAGAAACCAGCATTCTGCGGCTATTCGGGTTTGTTTTTAATTCAGTTATTAATTCTGAGATTTGATCAATTTCTTCACTATTCCAATTGCGCCACTGATGTCCGTAAACGGGACCTAAATCGCCATTAGAATCAGCCCATTCATCCCATATTTTTACTCCGTTTTCCTGAAGGTATTTAATATTGGTATCACCCTTTAAAAACCAAAGTAATTCATAAATGATAGATTTAAGATGCAGTTTTTTAGTAGTAACCATTGGAAAACCTTCATTTAAATCAAAACGCATCTGGTATCCAAAAACACTTTTAGTACCTGTTCCGGTTCGGTCTCCTTTTTGATTGCCGTTTTCTAAAACGTGTTTTACTAAATCTAAGTATTGTTTCATTTTATAAAATCTAAATAATTAATTCTGAAATCTAAAGTCAAAAATCTATGAATTTTATCTTCTGGAGATTTCGTCTCTAATTTTAGCGGCTTTTTCATAATCTTCCTGAGAAACTGCCTGATCCAATAATTCATTCAACTCTTGTAAGCTGTGTTTGGCATAAACATCTCCGGACTGATTTGTTTCTTCTTCCTGACCAAACGTTTCAGGATTAGAAAGTACATCATCAATTTCCTGTGTGCCGGGATCGGTTTCTGCAGTACTTGATTTCAGGTAAATTCCGGCTTTATCTAAAATGTTTTTATAAGTAAATATTGGAGCGCTGAATCTTAACGCCAATGCAATAGCATCAGATGTTCTGGCATCAATAATTTCTTCGATTTTGTCTCTTTCGCATATCAAGCTTGAATAAAAAACACCGTCAACAAGTTTATGTATAATGACCTGTTTTACTACTATGTCAAATCTTTCGGCGAAATTTTTAAATAAATCATGCGTTAATGGGCGGGGAGGTTTAATCTCTTTTTCTAAGGCAATAGCAATTGATTGGGCTTCAAAAGCGCCAATAACAATTGGTAATTTTCTTTCGCCATCCACTTCGTTCAAAATTAAGGCATAAGCGCCATTTTGAGTTTGACTGTATGATATTCCCTTTATAGATAATTTTACTAGACTCATATATGTTTGTAAAAAAGGCACTTAGCGCCTCTATTTAATACTTTTTTTGACTGAAAAATAAAGGTGCAATTTTAATCAAAAAATATGGAACAAAAAAGCCACCTAAACAAAGATACGATTATCTTATTTTTAGGCAGCTATATTTTTACAGAGAATTTTTAAATTAAGAATGTTGCGCTTTGAAAGCTTTTAGTTTCTCAATTAATTGTGGTACGATTTTGAAAGCATCTCCTACGACACCATAATCTGCTACTTTAAAAAATGGGGCTTCAGGGTCGCTGTTAATGACTACTTTCACTTTAGATGAGTTGATACCGGCAATATGCTGAATAGCTCCTGAAATACCTATAGCAATATATAAGTTTGTGGCAACTGGTTTCCCTGTTTGTCCAACGTGTTCGCTGTGAGGTCTCCATCCTAAGTCAGAAACGGGTTTTGAACATGCCGTTGCAGCGCCCAATACGGCAGCTAAATCTTCTATCAATCCCCAGTTTTCAGGGCCTTTTAATCCGCGTCCTCCAGAAACTACAATATCTGCATCAGCTATTGATACTTTTCCGCTTACTTTTTCTACAGAATCTACTTTTACACCAAAATCATTATCTCCAATTGAAGGATTAAAATCTTCTTCGGTTGCAGATCCTGCACTTTCAAAAATGCCATAAGAGTTTTTTGCAAGACCCAGAACTTTTATATCTGTACTGATTTCTGTAATGTTGAAAGCTTTGTTTGAAAAAGCATTCCTTTTTACCTGAAATGGAGAAGTGCTAACCGGTAATCCCACTACATTTGAAGCAAATCCAGCTTCTAAGGCTACAGCTACCAATGGCGAAAGGTAAATACTATCTGTAGTTGAAGAAAGCAAAACTAATTTTGTCCCTTCTTTTTCAGCTGCTTGTTTAATAACATCAGCGTAAGCTTTTGCATTAAAACCAGCTAATTTATCATTGTTTACTTTTAAAACCTTGTCAACTCCGTATTTTGCTAATTCGCTAACATCACTTATGTTTACAGTCAAAGCTGTAACCGTAGTTCCTAATGATTCTGCTACTTTTTTAGCGTAAGAAGCTAATTCGAAAGCGACTTTTTTAAATTTTCCTTCTGCAGATTCTGCATATATTAATATTGACATGATATTTTTGTTTAAAGGTTATTAGTTTCAAGTTTCAGGTTTTAAACTGAACACTCAATACTAGATTACTTTCGCTTCGTTGTGTAATAAATTGATTAACTCATCTAAATTATCTGCAGGCACTAATTTTACTGCAGATTTAGGAGCTGGTTTTTCAAATTTTACAGCTTTTGTATTAACAGCTGCATCAACTGGCTCAAAAATGGTAAGCGCTTTTGTTCTTGCTGTCATAATTCCTCTCATGTTTGGAATACGTAAATCTTTTTCCTCGACAAGGCCTTTTTGACCTCCAATAATTAAAGGAAGAGTAGTACTTACTGTTTCTTTTCCTCCGTCAATTTCGCGAACAGCTTTTACATTGTTTCCGTCAACAGTAATAGCTGTACAGGAATTTAAAAAGTTATAACCTAAAATTCCGGAAATCATACCAGGAACCATTCCACCGTTATAATCCAAAGATTCTTTCCCTGCAATTACTAAGTCGTAACCGCCATTTTTAATTACTTCAGCCAATTGTTTAGCAACAAAAAAACCGTCTGTTGGGTTTGTATTTACACGAATTGCTTCATTCGCACCAATTGCCAAAGCCTTGCGTAAAGTTGGCTCTGTATCCGGACCACCAACATTTACAACCGTTACATTTGCTCCTTGTTGTTCCTGAAACCAGATAGCACGGGTTAAACCAAATTCATCATTAGGATTAATTACATATTGTACACCATTGGTATCAAATTCTGAATCACCATTGGAGAAGTTAATTTTTGAAGTAGTATCAGGCACATGGCTGATGCAAACCAATATTTTCATAAGTATATATTTTGAATTTATAATATGCTTTTACAAATTTAGAATTTAATTTGGAATAATTATACTATGCATGCATAATATTTTTTAAAACTATTACGATTTCGGAAATTGCTGGTTTTTGGGATACTTTTCTAAAAAAATAAAATCAAAATTTTATTGATAGTATAGGTTTTTAGAGAATTTTATTTTTTGAGGGTATGTAGAACGCTTAATGATAGTTAATTAATGTTCTTTCTCGAAATAACATAAAAAAAGATTTTTGAATGTTTTAGAATAAATCAGATAAAATGGGGTTTTATGAAATATTTTTTAATGATGAAAAGTGACACTATGTCTATTTTGTAAATATCACAATAAATTTTAAAAAGTTAAAAGTGAAAGAAGAAAGAGAAGTTGCTGTTATTTTAAAGTCAATTTATGCTTTTAAGTTATTTAAAATATTTATTTTTGCTCATCAGAAAAAAGAATATAACATACAACTATGAGAACAATACAATTTAGAGAGGCCATTTGCGAAGCGATGAGCGAAGAAATGCGTCGCGATGAATCCATATATTTAATGGGCGAAGAGGTTGCAGAATACAACGGAGCATACAAAGCTTCAAAAGGAATGCTTGCTGAGTTTGGCGAAAAAAGAGTAATCGATACTCCAATTGCTGAGCTTGGGTTTACAGGAATTGCTGTAGGTTCTGCAATGAACGGAAACCGACCAATTGTAGAATATATGACTTTCAACTTTTGTTTAGTTGGTATTGATCAGATTATAAACAACGCTGCTAAAATGCGTCAGATGACAGGAGGACAGTTTAATGTGCCTATCGTTTTCCGCGGACCAACTGCTTCTGCAGGTCAATTAGGAGCAACTCACTCCCAGGCTTTAGAAAACTGGTTTGCAAACACTCCGGGTCTTAAAGTTATTGTGCCTTCAACTCCTTATGATGCAAAAGGACTCTTGAAATCAGCAATTCGTGATAATGATCCTGTAATTTTTATGGAATCAGAGCAAATGTATGGTGACAAAGGAGAAGTGCCGGACGGAGAATATGTAATTCCAATTGGGGTTGCTGATGTTAAGCGTGAAGGTACTGATGTAACAATCGTTTCTTTCGGAAAAATCATCAAAGAAGCTTTTATCGCTGCTGATGAATTAGCAAAAGAAGGAATCTCTTGTGAAGTTATCGATTTAAGAACAGTTCGCCCTATGGATAATGAAGCAATCTTAAAATCTGTTAAAAAAACAAACCGTTTGGTAATTTTAGAAGAAGCTTGGCCATTCGCCAGTATTTCATCTGAAATCACATATATCGTACAAGAGCAGGCTTTTGATTTTCTTGATGCGCCAATTCAGCGTATTACAACTGCTGATGCTCCTGCACCTTATTCACCTGTTTTACTGAAAGACTGGTTGCCTAATGCAGGTGATGTAGTGAAAGCAGTAAAAAAAGTAATGTACAAATAATAATACATACATACTCATAAAAACTTCATCATTCATTGGTTAATTGATGAAGTTTTTTTTTGCCGGAATATGAAAAGAATAATTTTACTCAGCCTGTTTTTTGTATTTGCTTTAGCAAACCATGTTTTTGCGCAAACTAAAGTGAGTGGAATTGTTTTGGACAAATCCAATCAGCCTGTTCCGTTTGCAAATGTGGTTTTTAAGGGTTCAAATACGGGAATAGTTTCTAATGAAGACGGACGTTTTTATTTAGAATCACCAAATACGTATACCGCTTTGTTAGTGACTTCTGCAGGATTTTCAGATAAGGAAGTTCCTTTGGAAAAAGCAGTAAATTATAATTTTAAAATTGTCTTAAGCGAACCTGAGGCGCTTAATGAAGTTGTTATTTTTACCGGTAAAACTTCAAAAAAGAACAATCCGGCATTGGATATCTTGAGGAAGATTTGGGAAAGAAAACGTAAAAATGGTCTTTATCAATTCAATCAGTATCAAATGCAGAAGTACGAAAAAGTCGAGTTCGATATGAACACGATTGATAGTGCTTTCATGAAAAATAAACTTTTCAAAGGAATGGAGTTTGTTTTCAATCATGTCGATACTTCTGATGTTACAGGTAAAACGTATTTACCAATTTTTATCAACGAATCCGTATATGATGTTTACGGAGATAATAAATTAAAGAAAGTAAAAGAAAATTTATCCGGAAATAAAATGTCAGGATTCAATGGGAATCAGCAGATTTTGTCTTTTGTAAAAGATCTTTATTCGGATTATAATATCTACGACAATCACCTTAAGTTTTTTGATAAAAGTTTTACAAGCCCGCTTTCAAAAACGGGAATTGATGTTTATAATTATGTGTTGAAAGACAGTGCTTTTATTGACAAAAAATGGTGTTATAATATTGTTTTTTATCCAAGACGTAAAAACGAACTGACTTTTAAAGGAGATTTCTGGGTAAACGATTCGACTTTTGCCATCAAAAAAATTAATATGGGCGTTACCAAAAGCGCCAATATTAACTGGGTAAAAGATATTTATATCGAACAGGAATTTGAAGTAGAAAACGATTCGGTTTTCCTTTTAACCCGCGATTATATGATGTCGGATTTTGCTTTGAATAAGAAGGAAAAATCTAAAGGGGTTTATGGAAAACGAACGACTTTATATAGAAATCATAAATTCAATATTCAGAAACCGGAGAAATTTTATAAAGAAGAAGTTAATTTTATAGATAATGCTGTTTATGAACGACCGGATGAATTTTGGGAAGAAAATCGTTTTGAAAAACTAAATAAAGACGAGCAGGGAATATATAAAATGCTCGATACTTTGCAGACAGTCAAGAAATTTAAACAGCTTTATAGTTTAGTTTCTATTTTAGGAAGTGGTTATGTAGAATTCAAGAATTTCGATTATGGGCCTATTTTCTCTACTTTCGGTTATAATGAAGTCGAGGGTTTGAGGCTCAGGGTAGGAGGAAGAACTTATTTTGGACCTAATGATCCATGGCGAATCCAGGCTTATACAGCATACGGATTTGACGATAATAAATTCAAATACGGCGTTTCAGGAAAATGGATGCTGGATAAGAAAAACAGATTGATTATTTCTGGAGGAAACAGACGTGATATCGAACAAATCGGAGCTAGTTTAACCACAACAAATGATGTTTTAGGGCGAAGTTTTGCTTCTTCGGCGTTGTTTACAACAGGAAGCAACGGAAAACTGACCAATATTAATCTGAGTAACGTTTCTATTGAAATGGAAGCTAAGAAAAATTTTATAGTTTCTGCAGGTTTTTCATATCGCACGTTAGAATCAGCATCTCAAACTTTTAGTTTAGACTATTATAAAACTTTGCCATCTGTTTCAAATCCGGCTGGTGTAGTTGAAAGTAAGGTTACGCAATCTGAGGCTAATATTCAGTTTGAGTTTATGCCAAATCGTAAAACAATTGGTTATGGAGTTGAAAGGGATCTTGTTGACAGCCCGTTTAGCCATTTCTTCGTTAACTTCAGTTATGGTCTTAAGGGAGTACTCAATAGTGATTTTGCTTATGAAAAAGTGCAGTTGTTTTACAGACAGCCTATTATTATAGGACCGTTAGGAAGAACAAATATCACACTTGAAACAGGAAAAACTTTTGGTAAAATTCCGTTAGGATTAATGAGTGTAATTCCGGGGAACCAGACGTATTTTACGATTGAGAATACTTTTAGCAACCTGAATTTCTACGAATTTGTTACAGATCAATACACAACATTACAATGGAATCATGATTTTGGAGGAAGAATATTTGCCAGAATCCCATTTATGAGAAAACTGAACTGGAGAGAATTTATAGGAGTGAGAGCCGTTCATGGAACAATTTCTGATGAAAACAGAGCCATAAACGCTTCCGGTCTTCCGTATAATGCGCCCGAAAAAGTGTATTGGGAATACAATGCCGGAATTGGAAATATCTTCAAAGTTTTCAGAATTGATTTTTCATGGAGAGGAAATTATCTGAATATGCCCGATGCAGCTAAATTTGCAGTAAAAGGATCTTTTGGATTTTATTTCTAAGTATATAAGATGCAAAGCATCAAAGTTACAAAGTCGCAAAGGTTAGATTCTTTGCGACTTTTTTGTTGATTATTGTTTCACTCATTATGCTTTATTCACAATTTAAGTGATAAGGTAAAAATAAATCTGCTTCATCTGCAAAATCTGTGGGAAACAAAAACTTTGCGACTCCACATCTTTGCAAGATTATTTTTATTTACTTTTGAAAATACACTTAAAATCAAAATCATGCAGGAAGCAATTGATTTTCTTTCATCTAAAAATCCAATATTCCAGGAAATAATCGAAAAGTACGGATTACCATCAATCCCAAAACGGCCACAGGGATTTGACACTTTGGTATTGTTAATTTTGGAGCAACAGGTTTCAATAGATTCGACGAAAGCCACATTTTTAAAAATCAAATCTTTTACAACCTGCATTCCGGAAAACATGGCTGCTTTGAAGGATGAAGAGTTTAGAAACCTCGGAGTCAGCCGTCAGAAGACAAAATACATCAGGATTTTAGCAGAAGCAGTTTTAAATAAAAAACTGGATATAGAAAGTCTGGCTTCAAAATCAGCGAAACAAGTCCGGGAAGAACTCATTAAGTTAAAAGGTATTGGAAACTGGACCATCGATATCTATCTAATGTTTTGCCTTCAGGAACCAGATTTGATTCCGCTTGGCGATATTGCAGTCGTAAATACGATCAAAGAATTATTGAATATTCAAGATAAGAAAGAAATGCAAATTCATGCCGAACAATGGAGTCCGTATCGGTCTTATCCGACCTATTTGCTATGGCACTATTATTTAAATAAGCGAAATCGTAAGATTACATATTAACTAGCTGTTATATAAAAGGAAAGTATATTAAATAATGAATAAAGTATATAGATTAATGCATTTTTTTCATTGTAAAAAAGGATTCTTTGGGTTACTTTTGCAAGCGAATTATAGAAATAATAAAAAAAGAAAATGACCGCAGACAAACTAACAACTTTCGATGTTTTGATCGAAATACCAAGAGGAAGCAGAAATAAATATGAGTACGATTTTGAAATTAAAAGAATGCGTTTCGACAGAATGTTGTTCTCTTCAATGATGTACCCAGCAGATTACGGATTTATTCCGGAAACTTTAGCTCTTGACGGAGATCCTCTTGATGTATTGGTTTTGATAAACGAACCAACTTTCCCAGGATGTGTTATAGAAGTGAAGCCAATTGGGGTTTTCCACATGGCAGATGATAAAGGACCAGATGAAAAAATCATTTGCGTACCAGTTTCAGATCCGATCTGGAATTCATTAAATGACCTTTCAGATATCAACGGACACTTATTGAAAGAAATCGAGCATTTCTTCCAGGTTTATAAAGATCTTGAAAACAAAAAAGTGGATGTAGAAGGATGGGGAGATGTTAATGAAGCATTCGCAATTATCAAAGAATGTACAGACCGTTTTAATCAAATTGAAAACAAACCAGAAGGATTATTTAGTATTAAATAATTTCAGGCATCATATTTTGTAAAAAAAGCAATACTCCGTTAAGAGTATTGCTTTTTTGTTTAAATTCGTTTAGTTAGTTCGTTGACTATTAACCAAAACCAATAAAATATGAATGCATTTATGATTTACCTGCCTATTGCAATGGCAGTTTTAGGATTACTTTTCATGGGAATAAAAAGGAGTTGGGTTTTAAAACAAGATGCCGGCGACGGTAAGATGAAAGAAATCTCAGATTACATTTATGAAGGGGCGTTAGCCTTCTTAAAAGCCGAGTATAAACTATTGACCATCTTTGTAATTATTGCCAGCTTAGCTTTAGCAGGGATTACTTTTATTCCAGGTGTAAAAACACATTTATTAATCGTAGTAGCATTTATTTTTGGCGCATTATTTTCAGCTTATGCAGGTAATATAGGGATGAAAATAGCAACCAAGACAAACGTTAGAACCACTCAGGCAGCCAGAACCAGTTTACCTCAGGCTTTGAAAGTTTCTTTTGGTGGAGGAACCGTTATGGGACTTGGTGTTGCGGGTTTAGCTGTTTTAGGTTTGACGGCTTTCTTTATAATTTTCTTTAATTTGTTTTCAGACGGTGTTTGGAAAGATACTGAAACAATGACTGTTGTTTTAGAAACTTTAGCTGGATTTTCGCTTGGTGCAGAATCAATTGCACTGTTTGCCAGAGTAGGAGGCGGAATTTATACTAAAGCAGCTGATGTTGGAGCTGATTTAGTAGGTAAAGTTGAAGCGGGAATCCCGGAAGATGATCCTCGTAATCCGGCAACAATTGCGGATAACGTTGGAGATAATGTGGGAGACGTGGCTGGTATGGGAGCCGATTTATTTGGCTCGTATGTAGCAACAGTTTTAGCTGCCATGGTTCTTGGGAACTATGTGATAAAAGATATGGGTGGAAGTATCAATGATGCTTTTGGCGGAATTGGTCCAATTTTACTTCCAATGGCAATTGCCGGTTTCGGAATTTTATTCTCCATTATTGGAACTACAGTGGTAAAAATATCAGACGATAATGCCAAAGAAGCACAAGTGCAGAAAGCATTAAATATAGGAAACTGGATTTCGATTATTTTAACAGCAATAGCCTGTTTCTTTTTGGTGAAATATATGCTGCCTGAAGTAATGACAATGGAATTCTTTGGAGAAGGAGCACAACAGATTTCTTCAATGCGTGTTTTTTATGCTACATTAGTGGGATTAGTGGTTGGTGGAGCCATTTCATCAGTAACAGAATATTACACAGGGTTAGGAACAAAACCAGTATTAGCAATTGTTCAGAAATCTTCAACAGGTGCCGGAACAAACGTAATCGCTGGTTTAGCGACCGGAATGATTTCTACTTTTCCAACTGTATTATTGTTTGCTGTAGCGATTTGGATTTCTTACGCTTTAGCAGGATTTTACGGAGTGGCGCTGGCAGCTTCTGCAATGATGGCAACAACAGCGATGCAATTAGCGATTGATGCCTTTGGACCAATCTCAGACAACGCCGGAGGAATTGCCGAAATGAGCGAATTACCTAAAGAAGTTCGTACCAGAACTGATATTTTAGATTCAGTTGGAAATACAACTGCAGCAACCGGAAAAGGTTTTGCCATTGCTTCTGCAGCTTTAACTTCATTAGCCTTATTTGCAGCTTACGTAACTTTTACCGGAATTGACGGAATCAATATTTTTAAAGCACCCGTTTTAGCGATGCTTTTTGTCGGAGGAATGATTCCGGTTGTTTTCTCCGCTTTAGCAATGAATTCTGTCGGAAAAGCAGCAATGGATATGGTGTACGAAGTTCGTCGTCAGTTTAAGGAAATTCCAGGAATTATGGAAGGAACCGGAAAACCGGAATACGGAAAATGTGTGGAGATTTCAACTAAAGCCGCTTTACGCGAAATGATGCTGCCTGGAATTTTGACCATTGGTTTTCCGATTGCAATTGTTCTTTTAGGAAAATTAGTTTATGCTGATAACAATCAGTTAATTGCTGAAATGCTGGGAGGATATATGGCTGGAGTTACAGTTTCTGGAGTGCTTTGGGCCGTTTTTCAAAACAATGCCGGAGGTGCCTGGGACAATGCTAAAAAATCTTTTGAAGCCGGAGTGATGATCAATGGTGAAATGACTTATAAAGGTTCTGATGCCCATAAAGCAGCCGTAACCGGAGATACCGTTGGAGATCCCTTTAAGGACACTTCTGGACCGTCAATGAATATTTTGATTAAACTGACTTGTTTGATAGGATTGGTTATTGCGCCTATCTTGGGTAATGGTCATTCTTCTCAAACAAATATTCCGCATGGCGGATTGCCTCCTAAAGAAATAAAGTGTTGCATGAAGGCTGAAATGAATGCAGACGGAGTTTCGAAATGCGCAGATATGTCAGGAATGACCAAAGAAGAGTGTGTTAAAATGTGTAAAGAAAAAGGCTGTTCAGCAGAAGAAACAGCAAAATGCCTGGCTCATTTTGACACTGATAAAAACAGAGTGGAAGTGAATCTTTCGACCACAAACGGCGTTACGGTTGGGACAGTAACCAAAACCCAAAACGGAAAAACGACTACAGAAGTTTTTGAAGGAACAGAAGCTGAGGTAAAAGCTAAAGTTGACGCTGCGAAATAAATCTTTGTTAGTATCAAAAAATGCCTCTAATTTTTGGAGGCATTTTTTAGTTTAAAAAACTATATTTGCTAAAATAAATCAATCAATTTTGAAAAGATAAATAGATAATAACAACATATAAAAATTAGCGTTTAGCGAAAATTCCTGTTTACTGAAAGGTCGAAATTTCATAAATCCACAGGAGAGTTTAAGTTAACGTTCATGCCATAGGCGTGGGCGTTGCTTTACTTTGTGGATTAGGTATTCGACCACCTCAGTAGACAAGTAAATGCAATTAGCCTGCGCTTCTTTTTTGTTACTCCAACAAAAACATGAAATTATACGCTACGGTCGAAGCAGTTTTAAAAAATGAACCTAATTATGTTACAGATGATGGTGATTTAAAAAAATGGGTAATCATTAGCAAAGCACAAAATTGCGATACATAATTAATCTCTTTATTATTAGAAAATCCAGAAGTTAAAACTCATTTTTTTATTCCTATAAAAGATGTTTTGGTTTTTAATCAAGCCTTATTCATAGAATTTATGGAGCAAAAAAAATATTTGAACGATAGTTTTACGGCCTACAAAAACAAAATAGGATTAACGATTGATGGTAAATTCCTAACCCAACGAAAACAAATTCAAGCTATCGGAAACTTTCTGACTTACTATCGGCGAATTTATTGTGAAAGTAGACGATGTTGGTACTTTTATAGATGTGCGTTAAAATCTTAAAATAATTATTAATTCATTCCAAAAAAGCAAAATCCTGAAAAACAAAGTTCTTCAGGATTTTTTTAATTATATTTATTTTTTAAAGATTGCTTTTATATTGGTACTTTTATTAAGGAGTGAAACATTATAGATTATATTACTTTATAATAGTTATTAATTGTTGTCCGGTACTACTTTCCCATTTTAATTCTCCGTTTACCCATATTTTTTTGGCAATAATATTATTATTAGAAAGATCAAATTCTGTCTTTATTTCATCCATATCTTCAGATGACCATTCAACGTAAGTGGAAGAGATATTATTATGAATATTTTTAGTATTTAAATGAACCTTAATTCTATAGAAATTTGAGTTACCGACAACAGGCGGGACTATTTCATAACCCTTTGAAGCATCCAGTTCAGAATTGTCTACTTTAACCTTTATACCATCCTCATTAGCGTAAAATATTTTAATTTGATTAATATCTATATAATCAAAGTCTGGGTCTAACAAATCCTCGCCATTTATGTTCTCAATCTTGAAATACATGGTTGCTTCAATTATTTTACAACAATCCTTCTCATCATTATTGCATGAGAAAAATACACCTATCATCAAAATTGCTAGTAACGTTTTAATAATCATCATTATTGTTATTATTTATTATTTTCTAATATTGTAAACCATTCCTGCTTTATAGGTAAATGTATCACTTCCAACTTGCCAACTCGCCGAATACCAACCATTATACATACCGCTCCAGCCCCAATTCATATGATATGTCCAAGCATTATGAAACACTGTAATATATCCATGCAAACCTGCCGATACTCGTACTGGAACGCTATACTGACGGATGCCATCACATATCCAGGCATGTCCGTTCTCATATACATTAAAAATAAGCCATTTAGTTGCTTTTTCCCCCCCTCTTAATATTACAGGATATCCCGCATTTAACTCGCTTTTTGTTGTCGCAATACTAAAATCCATATAATCTGCAGCACTATAACCAAATGTTGATTTTAATGCATTTGGCACTGAACTAGTTTCAGCAGAAGATCCACTACAACCCCAATCCATTCCTACAGAATTTCCTGCATCGAGCATCAACCTTGCAGTCTCATTAGAACCACTTCCATCATACATTTGAGTCCAATTGTAATTGGAAGGATATTGATAATATTTCATTATTTGGGACATTGCAGTTGCTACACAACCAGTAGGTGTCCTACCATTAGAGTAGTTTGAACAACCATTATTAGGTGCTAAGTCATTGTAACCAACTCCTTGTCCCCAACTTGTACTAAGCAATGGTCCATATTGAAATGTAAGAGACCCAGTACCACTTTCATTAACCGATTGAGGTTTATTCGTTGAATTCATATTAGAACTGATATAATTTTCTATGTTCTTAATATTCCATTCATCCTCTGGAACTAAAATTAATTTATCATTTAAGGAATTCTTCCGTATTTCCTTAATATATTTATCTTGCGATTCCAACTATTCTATTAATAAACTTGGATATGAATCTGCACTAGTATCAAAATGATCTTCATTCGAAAAAGCTAAAACTGGCATAGCCCGATTATCACCTGACATTATCAGAAATCCTCCACCGTTGTAGTTTATAATATAATATGATGGTTTATTTACATTTGAACCAATAGGCTTTATTTCGCTGATGCTTTTTTTTAGACCTCCTTTAGAAAATATTTTATTGTTGTTCTTAAATATGGCAGTAGCAATATTTTGAACTTCATTCGGATCAATAAAATTTGCGTCTTGTCCAACTTCAAGATTTTCTTCTAAATATCCCGATGCTTTATCTTCATAATCCTTTTCGGTGCAAGATGTAAGTAGACCAAAAAATATAAACAAATAATAGATACTCTTTTTTATCATGTCTTTTTTTTCATACAAAATTAAGATTTTTTTCTAATTGTTATATGTTTTTTATAAGTATTTTATTTATAAATGCAATTAATTAATATACCGATTACATAATTAAAAATACTTAACGTAGTAAGAACTCTTACTTAAATATTATTTAATGATACCATTTTTAATAAGAAAAGATAATTTTGAGATTTAGAAAAATTAGATTTTGTATATAAATAGGATAGTTAATAAAAGCAAAATTCCTGAATAAAACAGCTAGTGTTGAAATGGTGAATTTTAGAATGAGTTTGACAGTTGTGAACAAACCTTTTTTTAGAAAAAATCTTTAGAATCTGTTTTAGATATTTAATTTTAATAAAAAAATGCCTCAATTACCAGAAAATGTAATCGAGGCATTTTCTATTTAAAACCTATTTTTAATCTACTAATTCAAAACTAGATTTTAGTTTAATATCTGCTGATGAGGTACCAATCATAACTTCAAAATCTCCCGGTTCGGCAACCCATTCTAATTTATTGTTGTAAAAAGAAAGTTTTTCTTTGTCAATTATAAACTCAATAGTTTTTGATTCTCCTGCGTTTAATTTTACTTTTTGGAAATCTCTCAATTCTAAAACCGGTCTCACCACAGAACCAAATTTATCCTGCAAATAAAGCTGAACTACTTCTTCTCCAGTCACCTTTCCGACATTGGATAATTGAAATGATACTTTTATGTTTTCGCTGCTTTTTATTTTTGCTGAAGATAATTTCAAACCTGAATAATCAAATTTTGTGTAACTAAGCCCATATCCAAAAGGGAATTTAGGGGAATTTTTCAAGTCGATATAGGACGAAACATAGCCGGTTGCTTCATCGTTTGGCGCAGGTCTTCCTGTACTGAAATGATTGTAATAAATCGGGATTTGTCCAATTTCTCTAGGGAAAGTCATTGGCAATTTTCCCGACGGATTGTAATCGCCAAACAATACATCGGCGATTGCATTTCCCGCCTCTGTGCCCAGCCACCAGGTATATACAATAGCAGGAGCATTATCTGCAGTCCAGTTAAAAATAAGAGGTCTTCCTGCATTTACTAAAACAACCACAGGTTTTCCTGTGGCCATAATAGCTTTTACAAGATCTTCCTGCACACCGGGTAAATGAATATTGCTTCGGCTTTTGGCTTCTCCACTCATATCGTGTCTTTCGCCAATACTTAAAATTACTACGTCGGCTTGTTTTGCTGTTGCAACCGCTTCTGCAAAACCATCTTTATTGTCTCCCTCTGCCTCACAGCCTTTGGAATAAAGCAATTTGGTGTTTTTACCTACTTTATTCTGCAGTCCATCCCATTGCGAAACAACCCATTTATCATAATTAACTTCCGGTAAATCAACAGCCCAGAATCCCATGTTAGCTTTGTATTCTTTGACCATTGGACCGATAAAAGCGATGGTTTTGAGGGTTTTTGAAAGTGGTAAAGTTTCGTTTTCATTTTTCAGCAAAACAATACTTTTTTTAGCCATTTCAAGTGCTGCTTTTCTGTTTTCGGGATTGTTTAATTCTTTTTCTGCTCTTTTTGCATCTGAATATCGGTAAGGGTTATCAAATAATCCTAATTCGAATTTTTTACGCAGGATTCTCTTTACAGCATCGTCAATTAAATCAACAGAAACTTTTCCTTCTTTAATTAATTCGGCCAAATTATACCGATAAGCATTGCTTTCCATATCCATATCGCTTCCGGCTGTAATAGCTGAAAAAGAAGCAGATTTCAAATCTTTTGAATATCCATGGGCAACCATTTCGCCGATAGATCCCCAGTCTGAAACCACAAATCCCTGAAAGTTCCATTTTCCTTTTAAAATATCTCTTTGCAAATGCGCATTTCCGGTGGCCGGAATTCCGTTTACATCATTAAACGAATTCATAAAAGTAGCTGCACCCGCATCCAAAGCGGCTTTAAAAGGAGGCAGGTAGGTTTCCCATAACATCCTTTCACTCATATCAACGGAGTTGTAATCTCTTCCGCCAATAGCTGCACCATACGCTGCAAAATGCTTTACACAGGCCATAACCGAATTCAGATCGCCTAATTTAGTGCCCTGAAAACCTTTTACTCTGGCATACGCAATTTTAGATCCCAAATAAGTGTCTTCGCCGGCACCTTCCATTACACGTCCCCAACGAGGATCACGGGCAATATCGACCATTGGGGCAAAGGTCCAGTGGATACCACTTGCCGCAGCTTCTGTTGCCGCAACTCTTGCTGCTAATTCAATAGCTGCTAAATCCCAGCTTGCCGCTTCTGCCAGCGGAATTGGAAACGTGGTTTTGTATCCGTGAATAACATCCTGACCAAATAACAACGGAATTTTAAGACGTGATTGCATTGCCAGCTCCTGATATTGTCTGGTATATTTTGTCCCGATAATATTTAGCATCGAACCAATTAAACCTTGCTTAATTTCGTTTTGCTTGTTTGGATTAATTGTAATGGGACCAGTTGCCTGATTATCTCCTGTGTACTGATTAAGCTGACCTATTTTTTCTTCCAGTGTCATTTTTTTCAATAAATCATTTATCTTTTGATCTATTGTCTGTTGCTGGGCCATCGCAAAAATGGAAATCATCAACAGGGTCATTGTTGTTATTTTTTTCATGAAATACTTTGTTTTATTCTTTGTACTGTCTTCTATATAATTGTTTTTTTAGGTTTTAAGATTAATTATTAGTTCTAAATTTTATTATGATGAAGGAAGTAGCAGTTTTTAATTCACTTCAATATAAACAGGCAAATGGTCCGAAGGATATTTTAAATCTTTTGAATCACTTAAAACAGCATGTTTCTGAATTGTTAATCTGCTATTTTTAGAAATAAATATGTAATCTATTAGTAATGTAACAGGTTCATTATGCTTAAAACCATTAAATGTTCCCGAAGGTCCAAAAGGTTTTTCTTTTGAAACGTCTTGGGTATCATCCATTTCTTTTTTTACTTCTGCAATCTGATCTGTATTGGGTTCTGAATTAAAATCACCCATCAAAAATGCCGGATAATTTTTAGAATTGATCTCTTTCATTTTAGAAAGAATCAGCTGCACTCCTTTCACTCTGGCTTCATTGCCCACATGATCCAGATGTGTATTAAAAACCCAAAATGATTTCTTTGTTTTTAAATCTTTGAAGAGTGCATAGGTGCATATCCTGTTGCAGGCGGCATCCCAGCCTTTTGAGACAACATTTGGGGTTTCTGAAAGCCAAAATGTATTCATCTGTTCTACTTTAAAGCGTTCTTTTTTATAATAAATAGTGCAGGCTTCACCCGTTTCATTCTCTTCTCTCCCTATTCCAAACTTACTATATTCCGGCAATGCAGAAGCAATATCAACAACCTGACCGGGGGTAGCTTCCTGAACTCCTAAAATGTCGGGACTGTAAAACCGGATTTGAGAAGTAAAATAATCTTTTCGGTTTGGCCATGCATTTTCTCCGTCTGAAGCAACGTCCAAACGGATATTATAACTCATCATTTTTAAATTCTGAGCATAGAATGAAGAGCTTGCAAAAAGAAGCATTAATAACAGAATAACAATGTGTATCTTTTTCATATTAAAAATTTTTATTCTCCAAAGCTACCATTTTAAGCTCTGCTGAAAAAAATCCATCTTTTAAAAAAACGTTAATCATAATCTTAAAGCTTGTTTGAATCTTGAGCAGTCAGATTTTAGAATTGGGATTAGCCATAATAATTGGAATGTTGTTTCATTGTCTTTTTTATATGGCAAATGGCATAAGGACTAAATAAATTATCAATAAACTAAAGTCTGTATTGCGTGTGCAGGTATTTTTACTACTGTTTTTTCAGTTGCCACAATTAAGTTATACGTGATTTCATTATTGGTATGATTCATTATGATAGTGGCCATTTTTCCATCTTTATTTAAGAATGAGGTACTGGACAAATGACTTCTGCTTACTGATGTACTTACTCTAACAGCATTTGGGCGAATAAACTTAGAAAAATGACCAATATAATAATAAGATGGCGTATAAATTAATTCACCAGTTGTGGTATCAGCATGAATAGGGGCGAAGCAAAAATTACCAACATGGTTTGGTCCGCCAAACTGATCTAATAGAATATTCCAATCGGTCCAGGCAACGGTTCCGTTATTGAAATCATTAATCATAGAAGTTCCATATCTTTCTGCATTTGGCCAAAACTGATATTTTGCAGGATCAAATCTTTCGACACACCCCTCGGTAAATATTAATTTTTTATCCGGATAGGCTTCATGAACCCTCGCTACATTTTCAAACATCGGCTGAGCTCCGGTCCAGGTTTCATACCAGTGAAAACCTATTCCCCAGACATATTTTGAAGCTTCGGGATCTGAAAAAATTACGTTTGCTCTTTGTACCATTAAATCGCGGTTATGGTCCCAGGCAATAATTTTTACATTTCCTAAACCTTCTTTTTTTAATGTTGGTCCTAGGAAATGTTTCAGGAAATCCCTCTCATCTTCAGCGGTATAGAGGCAGGATTCCCAGGTTTGGGTTGCCATAGGCTCATTTTGTACAGAAGTCGCCCAGATTGGAATACCTTCTTTTTCGTATGCTTTTATAAATTTGGCATACATATTAGCCCAGGGCTGATAAAATTCAGGCAATAATTTTCCGCCTTTAAGTACACTTTTATTACTTTTCATGAAAGCGTTAGGCGACCAAGGTGTTGCATAGACAGGGATTTTTCCTCCGGAAGCTTTTATGGCTTGTTTGATTAATGGTATTCTAAATTCTTTATCGTGGTCAATAGAAAAAGTTTTTAATTGGGTATCGCCTTCTTTGATATAAGAATAGCTTCCACTGCTAAAATCAGAACTTTGTATGGTTGTTCTTAGCAATGAATAGCCAATACCTTTTTGAGTATCGTAATAAGCATTTAGGAATTCAGCTTGTTTTTCTTTGGATAGTTTTGCAAATATTTCGGCACTTGCATCCGTAATAGCACCTCCAATTCCCATAAAGGTCTGGAATTTTTTGGAAGGTTCTACAAAAACTGAAATTTCAGTTTCAACAGGCTGTTGAGAAGGTGAGAATTTTAAATTATCTGTTGGGGTTAACCTTAATTTTGTATTATCAGCAGTGGTATACACTGTGATCGTTTTATTATTTGTTGTAAATTCTTCTGTCTGCTTTGGTTTTTTCTGTTGTGGATAAACAGAAAATGATAAACATAAACAAGTAATAATAAAGCCAATTTTTTTCATTGTATTATGTTTTAATAATTTAAGAATCAGGCATAAATGTTTTTGGATTCTTCAAAATGATTTAAAAAATAGCCCATATCAATAAAAAATATGGGCTATTCTAACAACCAAACTTAACTTACTTAACTTCAAATGATTCACGATTCAGTGAATACATTTTTATTGCAATATTTTATTCTCTCGAATATTATTAATTGCCTTTTTGCTTTTAGAACTTTTAACCGAAATAGAAGTGATCAGTGCTTTTTACAGCAATGAAATTTCTTATTAGCCGTTAGTTGCCCCAACCTGGATTAGGTGTCATTTTGCTATTGTTAAGAATTTCTGCAGAAGGAATTGGATATAAGTTATGTTTTTCAGCAAAATTACCATTCTTCTTAAATCCTTGGTTTTTAAGTACTGTTGCTGCATCACCCCAGCGAATTAAGTCAAGGAATCTGAATCCTTCAAACGCTAATTCTAATCTTCTTTCTGTTTTAATTGCATCAAGTGTAACAGTTTTAACAGGTAAGTCTACTCTGTCCCGAACTTTAGTAAAATAGCTTTGTGCAGTTGAAACATTTCCTGCTAAAAGATTCGCTTCTGCTGCCATTAAAAGAACATCTGCATACCTGATCAGTCTAATGTTTGTTCCGTAGTTTAATTCAGCAACACCCGGACTTGGAGCTGTTTCAGATTTTAATGTACCATATTTAAGTCTGAAATAGCCTTCCATTCCCCACACAGGGTCTGGTGCTGTCCAGTCTTCTGTCCAGTCTCCGCCATATTTTGTTCTAAGATCGGCAACTGACAATATTGAAGCATTTTTTCTAATAACATCACCTTCTGCATCAAATGCCTGAGCCATTTTAGCTGTTGGATAGTTAAAGCCCCAGCCTGGCAGAAGTCCTGAAGTTCCTGTAGTATAGTAATCTCCTCTAGGTCCCATTAACTGCCAGTTGATATTGTTTTCCATTGAACGGTTTCCTCCCCATTGAAAATTCCCCCAATCATACCCGGTGATATTATAACCAACTTCAAACAATGATTCTAAACCGTATTCAGATTCTTTTAAAAATAATTTGGAATAATCAGGAGCAAGGTCGTACTCAGTCGAAGTTATTACATCTTCAAATGCAGCAGCTGATTCAGGATATTTTTTTTGATATAAATAAGCTTTACCTTTTATCGCCTGTGCTGTCCCTTTTGACATTCTAAAACGCATTTCGGGAGAATATTCACTTTTTTTAGGCAGGTTTGGAATAGCTTCATCTAAATCTTTGTGTATTTGGGCATAGATTTGTTCAGGAGTCGATTTTTCAAGCGCAAACTCAGATGCACCCGGAAGTGCTAATCGTAATGGAACTCCTCCCCACATTGAAACTAATTCAAAATAAAAAAAGGCTCTTAAGGCTTTGGCTTCGGCTATCATCTGAACTTTGGCAGGTGTATCTCCTACGGCTATATTAATAACAGCATTAGCTCTCATAATACCAAAATACATGGTTTTAAAAGAATGTTCAATTGGTTTGTTTTCAGCTGTATATGAAAAGTCATCAAGTTGCTGGTAAGAGGGCTGGTCACCATCTGAACCTCCGCCTGCGTGTGTTTCGTCTGCCGGAAATGATTTTACAACATACATAGAATTCCAGTCAGTAGTATATGCCCATTGCAGCACATCATAACATGCAAATACGCCTTCCTGAAGTTCTTCTTCGGTTTTGAAATAATCATCAGCAGCCAAAACACCATAAACCGGCTTGTCTAAGAAATCGTCTGCACAGGAAACCAGCATAATAGCTAAGCCTGCAAATAATGATATTTTATATATTAATTTTTTCATCGTTATTAATTTTTTGTATTCGTCTTTGAATTAAAATGATACTGATAATCCTGTCATGATACGGCTTGCATTTGGATACAAACCTCTGTCAATACCTTGTGAGTTATTTGAAAAACTTCCTACTTCAGGGTCAATACCTTTGTATTTTGTAAATGTGAAGTAATCATCCAATGAAACATAAAGTCTTAGATTGCTCACTTTTATCTGGCTTAATAATTCTGATTTAAAATTATATCCGAATTGGATTTGTTTGATTTTTACATAAGAAGCATCCTGAACCATTAAATCACTTGTGTAAATGATTGGATCACTATAAGATGCTTTTGGAAAACTGTTAGTGCTCCCTTCTCCTGTCCATCTATCAGTGTAAAAGAATGACGGACGATTAGAAGCTGGGTTGTCAACTCTCGCTAATGCCAGGAAGTTTTCTCCTCCAAAGGCACCTTGTGCAAAAATCTTAAGATCAAATCCTTTGTATTCAAAATCTATAGTGGTTGAAACTATTACATCATGGTGAGGGTCACCAATGTATGTTTTATCCTGATCTGTGATATCACCGTCACCATTCGTATCAACAACTATAGGCGCACCCGGAGTTGGGTTCCATGTAGAGACATTTCCTAAAGCTGTTTTATAAGCGTCAATTTGCGCCTGATTCTGGAAAATACCATCTGTTTTATATCCTCTGAAAAACCAAACTGGTTTTCCTAATTCGAAAGAAGTTACAGTTCCTAATACTGGCAGGTTTGCTCCGTCAACTCTTGTAAGCAATGGGTTTAAATATGTAACTTCGTTTTTAATTGTAGTCAGGTTTAAGTTGATTCCATAGTTGAATTTACGTCCGGATTCTCTCCATCCTGCTTCAATTTCAAATCCTTTGTTGGTTACATCACCTGCATTAGCATATGGAGCTGCATAACCAGTTGATAAAGGTGGAGATGAAGGAGTTAACAAGTCTTTTGTAACCTTTTTATAATAGTCAAAACCAAATGTTAATCTATTATTAAAAGCTCGTACATCAAATCCTAAATCGGTTTGTTCCGTAGTTTCCCAGGTAATGTCTTCGTTAGGTAATGCTTTAAGTTCACCTACAGTATGATAATTGCCTAATGCATCCGGATATTTTAAACCATCTTTGGTAATGAATGCCTGCCATTGGCCTGCAGCAATATTAGATGTAGAACCATTTTGACCCCATGATGCTCTTAATTTTAAATGATTCACAGTTTCAGTTGCCCAAAATGATTCATTAGAGATGATCCAGCCCGCAGATACTGCAGGGAAATATCCGGCACGTTTGTCCGGCGCAAAAAGCGAAGAGTTATCATTTCTTAAAGAAGCCTGAAATAAATATTTATTATCGAATGAATACGTAAGACGTCCAAAGTAAGAATTCATGGATGATGGTGTTATATTACCGGATATAGTTCCCGTTACAGGAGTTTCACCAACAGGTGCCCATTGATCACCTTCCTTAATCATTCCAGATGCCCGTGTATTCAAATAGCGATATTCAGTGTCCTGAGCAGACATACCTATCATGGCAGAGAATTCATGCTTACCGATTGTTTTGGTGTAAGTTGCAAAGTTTTCAAATAACCATGTTTTAAAAATTCCCTGATTATAAGTTTTAGAGTTTGTAGTGTTTTCTTTAGTAGAATTCCACCATGCTTTTTGAGACCAGTCATCATAATTGTTGAATGCCTGCTCAATTCCGTAACGTGTTGTAAAAACAAATCCTTCAAAAGGCTTGATATTGGCATATACATTACCAATAATTTTGGTTTCCTGGCTTAAGCCATGATCAATTGCAATTTGTCCAATTGGATTTGCTATTTCTCCATCAATATATTCTGAGATACCATAATATTCTCCATTTTTATTCTTGATCAGTACTTTTCCTGACGCCAATGCATCCTGAACGTGTTGTGGCAACGCTGTTCCGTTTGGATAAAATACTGGTGTCAAAGGATCCATTAACATGGCGTGATTCATGATACCGTTGAAACTGTCATCCTCAGTAAAAGCTTTACGTTTGTTTACTGAAAGGGAGAAATTTTCTCCAACTTCTAAATATTTGCTGACTTTGTGATTGGAGTTAGCTCTAACAGTTGTACGTTTAAAATTGGTTTTATCTCCGCCAAAAATCCCATCCTGAGTAAAAAAGTTGCCTGAAATTAAAAAGGTAGAAACTTCATTTCCTCCTGCAAGCTGAAGTGTATGATGCTGCATTGGTGCTGCATCTTCAGCTGCTTCATCAAGCCAGTCTGTTCCTTTTTTGCCTTCCCAGTCTGCTACATTTGGCCTGTTACCCGGAGGTTTTGTTTCGTCAATCCATTTAACGTACTGATCAGCATTCATCATTTCTAATTTTGTTCTCAAAGACTGAAAACCAAATTGATTGCTGTAAGTAACTTTCATAGACCCCGCTTTACCTTTTTTAGTTGTAATCATTACAACTCCATTACCTCCGTCAGCTCCATAAATAGCAGCAGATGCAGCATCTTTTAATATTTCTATTTTTTCGATATCATTAGAGTCTAAGAAATCGATATTACCGGTTCGCATTCCGTCAACCACATAAATAGGGTCTGAGTTACCATTTGATCCTGCTCCACGGATACGAACTTTAGCTCCAGCTCCCGGAGCACCAGATTGTGCCATAACAGTTACTCCCGCAGCTTGCCCTTGTAATACCTGTGTTGATAAACCAACTGATAAAGTGGCAATTTGCTCTGCTTTTATTGAAGAAATAGCACCTGTAACAACACTTTTCTTTTGTGTTCCGTATCCTACCACTACAACTTCATTTAAGTTTTGTGATTCAGGTTTTAATCGGACTTCGATTTTAGTTCTTCCATTTACAACCTCTTCTATTGTATTATATCCCACAAAAGATATTGTCAATGTTCCATTAGAGGGAGCATTAATTTGAAACTTTCCATCAAAATCAGATGCAGTTGCTTTGTTAGTACCTTTAATTAAAATTGTTGCTCCCGGGACGGGCATTCCACTTTCATCGTTAACTATTCCATTTACCGTGATATCCTGAGCGACTGCGATAACTGAAAACAATAAAGACGAAAAACAAAAAAGAAGTAATTTTGTTAATTTCATTTTTCTAAAAATTTTGGTTAATTAATTAGTAATTTGATGCAATGATAAAGCTAAAATCCCAAATTTTTATAATTATTTATTATTACAAAAACACATCAAACTATAAAATTATACTTTACAAAAACACATCATTTTAATTTTAAATAATTGATTTTTAAATATTTAAAAAAGTAATTGAATTGTTATAGTAATGTTAATTATCATAAAAAAACACTACATTTATCAAAAATGAAATAAACCATTAGTATAAAGTTTTTATTGTAATTGCGTATTTAGCATAAATGTAAAAATTACAATTAAATGCATTAATTATAAAAAAAGAGGTCAGAAAATATGAAATCGATAAGTTTTTTTTTGAGTATATTTTTATTTCTTCTTGCTTTCAGCAGTTTTAGTCAGGTAAAAAATATTGGAACTCCTAATCTTAAAAATTATAAACGAACAGAATATAAAGGTGGAACTCAAAACTGGAGTATCGATCAGGATAAAAATGGTAATATGTATTTCGCAAACAATAGCGGATTGATTCAATTTGATGGTTCTACGTGGCGTACATATTCTTTACCAAATAATACTGCAATAAGAAGCTTAAAGATTGATGGATCGGGGAAAATTTTTGTTGGGGGAAATAATGAATTTGGCTATTTTAAAGCAGGGGATAAGGGAGATTTGAAATATTACTCACTTTCAAAGCTAATTAGTCCCAAAGATGCAAAGGATATAAATTTAATCTGGAGAATTCATATTTTTAAAGGAGAAGTAATTTTCCAATCTTTTACTAAAGCACTTTTTTACAAAAACAACAGAATTAAGGTTCTAAATGCACCAAGAAAGTTTCAGTTTTCTTTTGTAATAAAGAATCGTCTTTACTTTCAGGATAAGGAATTGGGAATTTTAGAATATAAAAATCAAAAATTATATTCTTTAAAAGGCACAAAGGTTCTAAATGATAAAGAGATTTGGGCTATGTTTCCGTTGCCTGACAACAAGATTCTTTTGGCTACTCTCGAAAAAGGTCTTTTTGTTTATGATTTTAACAGCATAACAGAATGGAATACGGAAGCAAATAGTTTTATAAAAAAGAATACTTCGCTTGGCGGAGCAATTATAAAAAATAAATTTATCGTTCTAAATTCTGTTTTAAATGGTGTAATAATTTGCGATTTGAAAGGAAATATAATTCAGCATCTTAATCGCCAAAAGGGACTTCAAAACAATACGATACTCACTTCATTTGTTGATAGTAAAAATAATCTTTGGCTGGGGCTTGATAACGGAATAACCTTTATTAATGAAAATTCACCTTTCACGTATTTTGATTATAGTTATAATATAGGTACAGTTTACGCATCTGTATTGCATCAGAATAAATTGTATGTGGCAACCAATCAGGGATTATTTTATCATCCCTGGAATACTTCATTTAGTGATGAACCTTTCACCAGGGTCGAGGGAACAATAGCTCAGGCATGGAATATTCAGGTTATAAATAATGTTTTAGTATGTTCCAGCAATAGCGGTGCTTTAGTTATAGAAAATAATAAGGTGTCAAAAATACTGGATACCAGAGGATATTTTGGTTTGAAACAGATACCCAGACATACTGAATATGCCATCGGAGAGCATTATAATGGTTTTTCAATTTTTAAAATTGGATCAGACAGCGCTGAGTTTATAAATCAGGTTCAAGGCTTTGATGAAACGACCAGTACTTTCGAAGTCGAATTGGACAATGATTATGTATGGTTCAGGAAAAGTCCCTACTTATATCAGATGGAACTTTCTGATGATCTCAAAAAATTTGAATCAATAAAAAAACATACCCGGATATCTGTAGTAAACAAAGGAATTGAAAGTCTGCAATTAATTAATAATAAAATTTATTTTCAGACAAAAAATCATTTTTACAGATTTTCAAAAGATCAGGATGATTTTTTTGAAGACAGAAAAATGAGCAGTCTTTTTAAAGATATCCCGCTAATCAATACCTTAATTCAGGATTCTAAAGGAAATTTATGGTATTCATTCAATCAGTCTCTTGGTGTATTAGAAAAATCAGACAATGAAAAATACATCAGAAAAGAAGCGCCATTTTCTAATTTAACCGGGAATCTGGTCAACAGCTATATATCAATAAACAGAATAGACTCCAAAAATATTTTTATTGGATTAACGGATGGATTAACACACTATGACGCTACAATTCCGAATACATTTATAACCAAACCAACTGCTTTCATAGAAAGTTTTTCTTTTCCAGGAGATACTATTATAACGGGGAATCTAAAAACAATTGACAAACTGTTTAATTTGTCATACACTGACAATCGTGTCAAGTTTACATTTTCTTCGCCTGTTTTTGAAAACCAGGAAAATGTTGCTTATTCCTACAAATTAGAACCTTTTGAGGATACCTGGCGAAGCTGGTCTCCTGTTGCGATTAAAGAATATACGAATTTAAGGGAAGGTAATTATACAATGAAATTAAGAGCCAGAAACAGTTTTGGTGTAGTTTCAGATATTGATCAGGTCAAATTTACGATTTCACCTCCATGGTACAGGCATTTTTTAGCTTACATTTCCTATTTGCTTTTAATTTTTGTTGGTATATATGTGATCTCGGATAGAATTAAACTAAAGATCAGAAAAAATAAATACTATGAAACCATTGAGCAAAGACGTTTATACCTGGAAAAGGAATCTAAAATAAGACAGGAGCAGCATGAGCTCGAAAAAGAAATTGAGAAATTAAAAAATGACAAACTTCAAATTAAGATTCTGGCAAAAGACAAAGAGCTGGTAAATAACTCTTTACAGGTCGTAAAGAAAAATAAAACCCTGAATAGCATAATAAGCAAACTAAAAGATATTGATACAAACATTTTAGATGATGCCACGAAATCTGAATTTAATAAGCTCCATAAAAGCATTGTAAAAGAAGTAAATACGGATAAAAGCTGGAAAGATTTAGAAAAGCATATTAAGAATGTACATTTTGATTTCCTAAAAAGATTAAAAGAAAAATACCCAACAATTTCGCCCAGAGAATTAGACTTATCAACTTATCTGCTCATGAATATGTCCACTAAAGAAATAGCCGAAATCATGAATATATCCAATGGAGGAGTCGAATTGGCCAGATACCGGTTAAGAAAAAAACTTGGGTTAAATAAGAAAGAAAATCTTATTGGGTTTTTAATGAGTATATAGTGTTAGAAATCTTGCCTTCTGCGTTTTTATAAGTAAGTAGAATATTCCAACATCCAAAATGAATTTGATTTTGGATGTTTTTTTATGACTACATATTTAGGATATGTGGTAATTTATTTGTGAAGTAAAATATTTACAAAAATATCGACAGAACATTTGTGAAATTGGTTATAAAGTTTATTTTTGAAAAAAAATTCTTACTTAATATATCAGCGAATAATTTATGGGACATTTTTCAGAACAGGTACATATCAGCATAGGGAGTTTTACCCAAAATGTAGTTTATCATAATTTAGAACTGTCACAAAAGATGGCCGATCACCATCATTTTTCTTTTGTATGGCAATACACAGGCAAGGCGATCATAAACCCGGCAGATCAGGCAAAGGCATTGCGAACCTATCTTGGCGATGAAGTTATCTTTACCTTTAAAAGCCTTACCGGAATCAGGTTGATGAGCAAAGGAATCATTACAGAGCTTTCATCAATAGACCTTCACGGTAGTGCCGAAGGATTGCATGTCAAAGGCATCAGCCACACTATTGTGCTGGACGATATGAAAAAGTCAAGAACCTACCAGCAAAGAGGCATGAATGATATCGTGCTGGATATTTTAGCAGAAGGTCCGGGAGAATTCTATGAAAGGGATGCTATAAAATCGACTTACCTTCAGGAATTCAAATACCTGGCCCAGTATAATGAGACCAATTTTGATTTCTTGAAACGATTGGCAAGCCGATACGGACAATGGTTCTATTTTGACGGAATGCGGATGCAGTTCGGACAAACCAAAACCAGTAAAATAAAACTCATCAACGGGTCTTCGTTGCATGGTTTTAAAATCCAGACCAATATGGCTTCCCATAAAATTTCTTTGGGAGGGTATGATTATAATAATGCATCTAACATTCGTAATGCCTCAGCAAGAACATCTTCGGGAAGCAAAGACAGCTTCTCTGCTGTAGTTGGACATAATCAGGGAACCGTTGCCCAAAACGATTTGAATCATGGAGCTTACACCACCAATGCCCAAAGCAGCGAAGAAATCCAGGAAATGGTCAGACTGCAGACCGCAGGCAGCGACGCCAATAGTGTTTATTACAGCGGAATATCTTATTTTCCGTTAGGACTTGGACAGGTTTTCAGCATCATAAACCAGACTGTAGAACACGAACTGATTGTGACAGAAGTAACACACCTCTCGCAAGTTCATGGAAACTATACCTGTAATTTCAAAGCTATTCCGGCAGATGTTGCAGCTCCACATTACACAGACGTACATGTATTTGCGAAAGCCGAAACTCAGCCAGCAAAAGTAAAAGACAACAACGACCCGGAAGGATTAGGACGTGTAAAAGTACAATTCAACTGGGCAGGCGGAAACAATTCAAGCGAGTGGCTCCGAATGATACAGCCACACTCAGGTTCAGGAAAAGGTTTTTACTTTATTCCCGAAATTGATGAAGAAGTTTTGGTAGGTTTTGAAGGTGACAATGCACAGAATCCCTATATTTTGGGAACACAATATAATGGAAGCGCTACAAGCGGTTATGCAGACGGGCAGAATAATGTAAAAGCGATCCATACACGTTCCGGGACAAAAATAGTTCTAAACGATGCTGAGGGAAGTATTTTGATTGAAGATCCGAGTGGAAACAGCTATTTGATGGATGGAAAAGGAAATATTAAGGTGAGTGCACCGAACAGAATCTCATTTAACTGTACAGATATGGATATTAATGTTTCTAATAATTTATCAACTTCTGTGGGAGTTAATAAAACGGAAAGCGTTGGGGTTGATGCTATAGAAAGTGTTGGAGGTATAAAAACAGAAATTGTTACAGGAAATAAAAATAGTACCATAACAGGAAACTTTATAGAAAGAGTAGAGGGTAATTTAGAATCTCATACAGTCAAAGAACTTATATTTAATGGCGATAAAGATGTAATGATCTCTTCTGTAGAGGAATTTACAAAGCATTCACAAAAGCAGATTATTCACAATAGTTCCGAACCTAGTAATTTTTATTAATATGAAGGAAAGAAATGTAGGCGGTACATCACAAATCACTTCTGATGGGAAAATTACTTTTTATTCTAACGGAAATATTACTACCAATGGAAAAAAAATAAAAACAGTTGGCGATCAGGATGGCGTTAAATTAGATGTAAACCCAGAAAAATTAAAAATAGAGGACACAGCTGATGATGCTGTAAATGTATATATTGGAATGTTTTTTGACGGTACGGGGAATAACCGATACAACTCCGAAAAAACATATTATTCTCAAATCAATTCCAGTGATAAGTTTTATAAAGCAGACACTATTCCTTCCAATTTTAAATTTGTAAAAACGGTTAAGGATAAAAACAATAAAGAAGTTGAAGTAAAAGTAAAAGTAAAAGTGTCAGATAGGGACAGCTACTGGAACCCTTATTCTAATATTGCAAAACTTTTTGATTTGTATAAGCAGGTTACTAAAGAAGCTAAAAGTAATACATTAGGAAAACATTATATCTTAAAACAATATGTAGAAGGTATAGGGACAAAAAAGGATGAAGAAGATGATGTTTTAGGTTCTGCTTTAGGTCGTTCTAGCTGGGGAATACTCGGTCGTGTAGAACAAGGTATAGGAGATGTGGTAAAAGAACAGTTTAGTGTAATTCCGAAAACAAAAAAAATTAATAAAATAGTTTTTGATGTTTTTGGTTTTAGCAGGGGTGCAGCAGCTGCCAGACATTTCTGCAATGAAGTAAAGAAAAAGGAAGTGTATGAAAATGAAATGGTCAATGATCCCTATGATAAGTATCCAATCCCTTCTGGAAAAATAATCTTAAGAAACCATGCGGGCGGTTTGCTGGGACAGAAACTAAAAGATTCAGGATATAAACCAACAGGAAAAACATTCGATATAGAGATTAGGTTTTTAGGCGTATTTGATACAGTGGTAGGAGATATGGTCATCAGGGACAATTTAGGGTATAAACTTTCATTAATTCCAGGAATTGGTATCGTAACAAGTGTAGGACAGGCAATGTTGCAAACTATAAAAACGAGTTTGGTTGGTTTGGGTATAAAAAAAGTATTTCATATTGTAGCACAAAATGAGTGGAGAGAAAATTTTGCACTCACTCCTACAGATGCAGGTTATACGTTGTATATGCTGGGTGCTCATTCTGATATTGGGGGCGGTTATGCAAATCTCGATAAATATAAAGCAGTGGTGGATTATTTTGATGTTCCTGTTAATGATACTGCTATCTTAAAAGAAAAACAAAAAGTAAAGGAGTTTTATACAAGCCGCTATTTTTCCAAGGATAAAGAAGAAATTAACATCGTCAACACCTACGATCATTATCAGGAAGTAACAGCAGAACCGCTGCTATATGATGGATTTCCGGTAATAGAAAGCCATGAGGTACAAAGACCCGGCGATTACGTATCTCCAAAAGAATGGATGTATGATCCGACCAAAAAACATATGCTGAGTGAAAGAAAAATATCAGACCATTACATGATAACCGATGAAAGGGTGATTTCGAATAAGTACAGTTTGGTACCTATGTATGTAATGCTTCAGAAAGCAATTGATAATGGCGTTCCGTTTTATGAAGATTATAAACAAGCAGAAAGTGATGGTAAAACGATACCTAAGACTTTTGAACATGAAATTCCAGAAAATGATACAATATTGAAAGATTATTTAAAAAGGATGTTAGAAATAGCAAAAAAACAAGCTAATGAAACTTATAATCTACCTTTAGAAATGTACAGCCATATATGTAATAAATATGTGCATTTATCAGCTCATTATGGTGGTCTGGATGCACTGTATTCTAAAACCGGAGACCATTATATATTAGGTAATTACGGTTTTATAAACCACCCAGTTAAGTATTCAAAAGATGAAAACGGAAATATCACTTACATAAGAAAACTATATGCGAATCGTTAAAG